>NZ_JAFCLY010000100.1:0-1595 GCF_018130185.1 Bradyrhizobium sp. AUGA SZCCT0182
CGACTGTCCGAGGCGGAATTCGATCAACGTCTCGACATGCTGCGCCTGGACGCGCTTCTCGTGCCGCAAGGCAGGGCCTTTGAAGCGCGTCAGGCGGCTGAGCGGAGAACGATTGCCGTGATCGAAGCCGCTCCGATCGGACACGGTCAGCTTGGACTAAATATCGCCGCGCAGGTCTCCAACTCGCCTGCGATCGACGCCGAGCCTGATCCGGGCTCGCCTGCCTTCATCCTGCAGACGTCGGGCACGACCGCGCAGCCCAAGCTCATTCCGTTCAGTCATAGCAATATGCTGGCGGCGGCCGCACGGCTTCAGGCCTGGTTCGGCCTCACGCCTGAGGACCGCTGCCTGAGCGTGTCGTCCCCTCACTACTCCCATGGGCTCAAAGTAACGGTCTTCACACCACTGCTGACGGGCGGCAGCATTGCTGTCCCGGCGAACTTTGCCATCGTGGCGCTCGATGAATGGCTCGATGTCTTGCGGCCGACCTGGTTCTCGGCGGGTCCCACGCTCCACACTGCCGTGCTCGACAAGGCAAAAAGCCTTGAGGATGCGCAGGCGGCGCACACTCTGCGGTTCGTTGTATCGGGCGGCGCGCCACTCCCGAACGAGGTGCAGAACGACCTGCAGCGCATTTTGGGCGTGCCGGTGCTGGAGCATTATGGTTCCAGCGAAGCCGCGCAAATCGCCACCAACCAGCCGTCGCCTGGTCCAAACAGGCCAGGGACTTGCGGGCAACCTTGGCCTGATACCGTGGCCATTGTTGGTGAGGATGGACATCCCTTACCAGCTGGCGAGCGGGGCGAGGTCTGGGTTCGCGGCCCCACCGTGATGTCTGGCTATCTCGATGCGCCGGAACTCAATCAAGCTGCTTTCAAAGAGGGTTGGTTTCGCACGGGCGATATCGGCAGCCTCGACCAAGACGGCTTCCTGTCGCTGCACGGGCGCCTGAGCGAACTGATCAACCGCGGCGGTGAGAAAGTCGCCCCTGCTGAGGTCGAATCCGCACTACTTCGCCATCCCGCCATAGCCGAGGCCGCTGCTTTCGCAATCCCCCATCCACGCCTTGGCGAGGACGTCGCAGCCGCCATCGTTCCCCATCCTGGTGCGCAGGCGACATCGGCGGAGCTTCGCCAGTTCCTGCAACGCGAGTTGGTCTCGTTCAAGATTCCGCGTCGCATTCTGATCCTCGACCATTTGCCAAAGGGGGCGACAGGAAAGGTTCAGCGGCGACGGCTGCGCGAGTCGTTCGATGGGCTGTTGGGTGATCAGGGCGCGATGCGCGTGCCTGCTGTGAACAAAGGGCCATTGGATCTGGAAGCTGAACTGCTCACCCTGTGGCGGAGGCTGCTCAAGTCCGAGGCTGTGACGGTCGACGATGATTTTTTCACCAGCGGTGGTGACTCTCTTCTGGCGATGGAAATGCTCATCGAAGTCGAGCGGCTCATCGGCAAGCCCGTACCGGGAACGATTCTGTACGGGGCAGAAACGATCCGCCAACTTGCCCCAAAAATCGCCACGCAGACAGGCACCCCGGCGACGCCGTTCTTCCAGTTCGGTGCCGGTGGCGATCGGCCTCCACTTTTCTTTTTCAA
>NZ_JAFCLY010000101.1:0-1569 GCF_018130185.1 Bradyrhizobium sp. AUGA SZCCT0182
TGTCTTGCCGCGCATGAGGGCATGATCGTGGGCCCCTTTCGGGAAAATGACATCATGATCGCGACGATAGCCGGCTTATTAGCCTGGATGATCACACTTGCTATACGTACCGCATTTGGCGGCTGACCCCCACCCACGACAATCTGTAGGTCAATGACACCAGGCCCCGACGGATTGATAATTTGCCGAAGCCGGCCACCCGCGCTTCAATAGCGCATGCCCGCCCTCACCCGCCGCCCTCACCCCGAACGCTCCGACTGCTGGCACGTCTACTACGGCGACGTTCAGGTCGGCACGATCGCGGTCCAGTCGGGGCTGCCGGTTCACGCGAAACAGTGGCGATGGGATGTCGGCTTCTACCCGGCGTCACACCGGGGGCTTAACCGCTCCGGCTATGCGCCGAGCTTCGACGAGGCGCGGGCGGGCTTCGAGGCCGCCTGGAAAGCCTACCTTCCGAAATGCACTGAAGCTGATTTCAACGAGTATCGGCGCCAGCGCGCCTGGACGGCCTGGAAATACGCCATGTATGACGCTGGCCTGCCCCTGCCGACGCAATCGACTAGTGGACAGGCGCGCTGTTTCTGTGGCGCCGCCATCGATATAGCGGTAACCGACCGTCACGTTCAGAAAGTCCATATGGCGGAACTGCAACCCGCGTGAACCGCTAGCAACTACTCTTTTAGACGTGCCGCCGCTTTTGCTAATGCCTTTGCCTTGTTCGCTTGCTTGGTAAGCTGGTCTCGTGCGGGACCCGGTGCAATTCGCTGCGCTTCCTTGAAGGCCTGTCTGGCAGTTTCAAGCAGTCGTTGCTGCAGAGTGGTTGGGCGCGTTGTATTCCTGCTCATCGCCATGTGCATCCAACTTCGCGGACACCGGGCCGGTTCCCTCTAGGAACGAATCACAACCAATTAAATTGAATCGGCCGTATGTCGCCGCGTGGAGTTGCTTTATGCGTACGTCCAATTGGACGCCGTCGATCGTTCCCGACGATCAGAATCAAACCATCTATCTGGTTGCCAATGACTTCGGCAAAATTGGCCGCGCCTGGTGTGAAGCCGACTATGAAACGACTGATCTTGAAACGGTCATCCAGGACCTGCTCACCGGCCAATACAGCAACCCGATCCGGGTCGTGGCCTTCAACACTGCCGAGCGTTGGTCCGAAGACGTTTCCGAAGATGTTGCCCACGAGCTTCGCCGACGATGCGATTTGCAGATGCGCGATCTCCCCTCTGCGCTCTCTGATTTTGTCGAACGTCATGAGGGAGAAGATCGGCACCAGTTGACGCTGCGACTGGTCTAACTTGCCCGTACCCTGAGGGCGGCTTTCTCGCGTCTAATCGCTTGCTGCCCCGGGATGGTTGCGAAGGATTCAGTTCGGCCGCAAGCCGAGAGGGCGAAGAATAAGACCTGACACCATGGATCAAGCCGCGCTAACTCCAACTGGTGCCCGTCGGCGATGAAAACGCCGTATCCGCCCGTTCGATCTGGGAAATAGAAGGAGTGTGGACGCCGGCGTCGATCAAGACAAAATTACACCAACTCGCCAATGAAGGGCTAATCCAACGA
>NZ_JAFCLY010000102.1:0-1465 GCF_018130185.1 Bradyrhizobium sp. AUGA SZCCT0182
TGAAGAAGTCGGCGAACTAATCGTTCTGGATAGATCGAAGAGACAACGCACGCGGGCCTCTCTGCGCTCAAGCGGGCTTCAAAGCAGGCGGCACGATCATCTTTGCCAGCTTTCGGAGGTTCTGGGCGGTGGCCGCCAGGAGGAACTCGTCCCGAGCACCAAGGGGGCCTCTCAGCCTGAGGCGATCGAGGCGCAGGATGCGCTTCAGGTGCGCGAACAGCATTTCGATCTTCTTCCGTTCACGGCGCGACTTGACGTAGGCATCGGTCTTCGCGATGTCGCGCGCAACGTCTCGGGCCTGTTCGTGGATTGACCGCGGGACCTTACGGGCCGGCATTTTCGGACAACACCGTGGCTTGAGTTCGCAAGCATCGCAGTCATACTTGCTGGCGCGGTAGAGCAGTGTTGCCCCGTCATTCACCAGAGTTCCGGTAGAACTCAGCACCTTGCCGGCTGGACAGACGTAGAGATCGTGTTCCTGATCGTAGGCGAAGTCTTCACGGGAGAACGTCCCATCGTCGCGGGCCGACTTGTCGAACACAGGAATGTGCGGCTCAATCGCGTGCTCGTTAACGAGCCACCCCAGCATCTCGGCTGAACCGTAAGCACTGTCGGCGGCCAGGCGCTCGGGACAGAGCCCGAGACGCTCTCCGGTGCGCTCAATCATGGTGCGTGCCGCACCAACCTCGGCCTGCCGGATAGCTCGCGTCGCCTCGACATCGACGATGATCGCCGCCTTCAGGTCGATCGGGTAGTTGTCGGCGTAGGCAAAGAAGGCATGCCCTTTGTGAGCGCCAGTCCATTGTGCGGCCGGATCCGACCTGGAGATGAACTTCGGTACCGTCTCGCTGGCTGCGCCCCAAGCAGCCTCATCCAGGGTATCGAGATATTCCCGGACGGATCGGCGCGTCCTGGCGATGGCCTCCCAGTCAACATCATCAGACCCGGCCGTAGAGCGCTGCTTGTTGGCATCGGCAGCAATCAGGCTGGCATCGACCGCAAAGGCAGCCCCGTCCACCAGCCCCTCGGCCATGCAGCGCCGGACCACGGTCTCGAAGAGCTTTCGCAGCAGATCGCAGTCACGGAAGCGGCCATGCCTATTCTTGGAGAACGTCGAGTGGTCCGGCACCTCGCCATCGAGCCCGAGCCGACAGAACCAGCGGTAGGCGAGGTTCAGGTGAACCTCCTCGCACAACCGCCGTTCGGAACGAATCCCGTAGCAGTAGCCAACCAACAGCATCCGGACCAGCAGTTCCGGATCAATCGAAGGCCGGCCAGTCGAGCTGTAAAACGGCGCCAAGTGACTGCGAATGTCTGACAAATCGACGAACCGGTCGATCGCCCTCAGCAAGTGAGCCGACGGAACATGTCGCTCAAGTGAGAACTCGTAAAACAGCGGGGCCTGATCAACCTGCCGCGGACCCATCATCGATTCGATCTCCCGCCCAGACGGGACGGAATGAAT
>NZ_JAFCLY010000103.1:0-1418 GCF_018130185.1 Bradyrhizobium sp. AUGA SZCCT0182
TTCACCGGCCGCAGCCCGAAGGACAAGTTCACGGTGCGTGACACCTCCACCGAGAAGATGTGGTGGGCCGGCAACCAGTCGATCACGTCGGAGCAGTTCGATGCGCTCTATGCTGATTTCCTGAAGCACGCCGAAGGCATGACGCTGTTCGCGCAGGACCTCCATGGCGGCGCCGATCCGAGCTTTCAGATCAAGACCCGCGTCTTCACGGAATTGGCCTGGCATTCGCTGTTCATCCGCACGCTGCTGATCCGCCCCGACGCGTCGGATCTCGCCAGCTTCGTGCCGGAGCTGACCATCATCGATTTGCCGAGCTTCCGCGCCGACCCCAAACGTCACGGCTGCAAGTCCGAGAACGTCGTCGCGATCGATTTCGCCCGCAAGATCGTCCTGATCGGCGGGTCTTATTATGCCGGCGAGATGAAGAAGAGCGTGTTCACGACGCTGAACTATTATCTGCCCGCCAAGGGCGTGCTGCCGATGCACTGCTCGGCCAATGTCGGCCCCGACGGCGACACCGCGATCTTCTTCGGCCTGTCCGGCACCGGCAAGACCACGCTGTCGGCCGATCCCAAGCGCACGCTGATCGGCGACGACGAGCATGGCTGGGGCAAGGACGGCGTCTTCAATTTCGAAGGCGGCTGCTACGCCAAGTGCATCAAGCTGTCCCCGGAAGCCGAGCCCGAGATTTTCGCGGCCTCCAACCGCTTCGGCGCCGTGCTGGAGAACGTCGTGCTCGCCGAGCGCACCCGCGTGCCCGATTTCGACGACGGCTCGAAGACCGAAAACACCCGCTCGGCCTATCCGCTCGATTTCATCCCGAACGCCTCGCGCACCGGGCGTGCCGGCCAGCCGAAGAACGTGGTGATGCTGGCGGCCGACGCCTTCGGCGTGTTGCCGCCGATTGCAAAGCTGACGCCGGCGCAGGCGATGTATCACTTCCTGTCCGGCTATACCGCCAAGGTCGCCGGCACCGAACGTGGTCTCGGCAACGAGCCGCAGCCGGAATTTTCCACCTGCTTCGGCTCGCCGTTCCTGCCGCTTGATCCTTCGGTGTACGGCAACATGCTGCGTGAGCTGATCGCCAAGCACAATGTCGATTGCTGGCTGGTCAACACCGGCTGGACCGGCGGCAAATACGGCACCGGAAGCCGGATGCCGATCAAGGTGACCCGGGCGCTGCTCACCGCGGCCCTCAACGGTTCGCTGCGCAATGTCGAATTCCGCACCGACAAATATTTCGGTTTCGCAGTCCCGACCGCGCTGCCCGATGTGCCCAGCGACATCCTCAACCCCGTCAACACCTGGAAGGACAAGGCCGAGTTCGACAAGACCGCGCGTGCGCTGGTCGGCATGTTCCAGAAGAACTTCGCCAAGTTCGAAGCCCAGGTCGATGCCGATGTCCGCGCTGCTGCGCC
>NZ_JAFCLY010000104.1:0-1390 GCF_018130185.1 Bradyrhizobium sp. AUGA SZCCT0182
CGCGGCAGTGTTTAGGAATTGTCGTCGATCCATGGCATTCCTCCTGTGCTTTTTCTGGTTTATTCCGAAAACGAGGCCGGCATTATCTGCGCCTGCTGCGCCTGGTATTCATTCATGACGAGTTCCCTAATATGGCTGCGCAGTTCGCCGAATTCTGGACGTTCCTGCAGCGATTCATTGCGCGGATAGGCGAAGGGAACGTCGATGATTTGCTTGATGCGGGCTGGTCGCGCCGTCACCACCACGATGCGTGAGGCGAGGTAGATCGCCTCTTCCACCGAATGCGTGATCAGCATGACGGTCTTGCCTTCCGCGGCGAGCACCTTCAGCAGCAGGTTCTGCATGTTGCCACGCGTCTGGGCATCGAGGGCGCCGAACGGTTCGTCCATCAGCAGAAACTGCGGCTTGACCGCGTAGGCCCGTGCGATCGCGAGCCGTTGCCGCATGCCGCCCGACAGGTGCTTCGGATAGGAATTGGCGAAATCCGACAGACCCATCAGCGCGAGATAGTGCTCGCAGATCTGGTGCTGCTCCTTTGCCGGAACATTATTAGCCTTGAGCTTGAGGCCAAACGCGATGTTTTCCTTGACCGTCAGCCAAGGGAAGACGCCATACTCTTGAAAAATCACGCCGCGTTCGGGACCCGGTCCCTTCACGGGATTTCCATCAAACAACACCTCGCCGGTGGTCGGCTTCTGAAATCCCGCGAGCATGCTCATCATCGTGGTCTTGCCGCAGCCAGACGGTCCGATCACGGCGATGAAGTCGCCGTCGTGGATGGCATAGCTGACATCGTCCACCACCCGCAGTTTTCCCTTGGGCGTGTCGAAGGACAGCGAGACGTGGTCGAACTGTGCGCGTTTGGCGCTGGCTGGGCCGCTCATGCGACAGCTCTTTCCTGCCACACCAGCAGCCGCGCGCTGATCCGCCGCAGGATCGTATCCATAATCAGCGCAATGCAACCGATGCAGATAATGCCGACATAGATGACGTCGAGTAGGAAGTAGGTCGAGGCGTTCTGGATCATGGCGCCGAGCCCGCGTTGGGCCGCGATCAGTTCCGAAGCGACCAAGGTAGCCCAGGCCACGCCCAACGCGACACGGAGAGCGGTCAGGATATGTGGTACCGTCAGCGGGATGATGACCTTGCGAAAAATCTCGAGCTCACCGGCGCCGAGCGTTTGGGCGACGCGGATGTAGAGGGGAGTGATTTGCGAGACGCCTTCATACATCACAATCACGCCGGCGAAGAACGAGGCATAGAACAGAATGACGAGCTTAGCGATTTCGTCGACCCCGAAATAGACGATCACTAGCGGGATCAGCGCGATCGGCGGCAGCGCGCGAAAGAAGTTGATCATCGGATCGGCAAAGGTCCGCGCCGGCCTGTA
>NZ_JAFCLY010000105.1:0-1368 GCF_018130185.1 Bradyrhizobium sp. AUGA SZCCT0182
GCTAGAGCTAACACACAATGATGAGCCTCAGTAGCGCACCGCATGGTGAGCGCGGCCTAGAGAGCTATGCAAGACGAACTTAAGGATGGCTAGATGATTGAAGCTCCGCACACCTACCACGCATTATACCTAGTACCCACTTTTCTTGGAACGTGAGTCGTGATTCAAGGTCGGGATGATACCCGAAGCAAGAGAAGTCCACCTTTCGAGGAAAGATCGCAAGGTGCTTGAGGCGTGCTGTCGCTCACCGGTGACGTTGCAGCGCGATTTGAAGCGGGCGCGGATAGTTCTGTTGGCGGCGGATGGGCGCAGCACCCGGTCGATCGCCAAGGAAGTTGGGGTCCAGCCGCGGATTGTCAGCCTTTGGCGGCATCGCTATGCCGACCATGGCCTTGAAGGGCTGCAAGACAAGCCGCGGCCTGGCAAGCAGCCGATCTATACGAAGACGACCGACAAGCGGATTCTGAAGCTGCTGGATAAGCCGCCACCGCAAGGGTTTGCGCGCTGGACCGGCCCCCTGCTGGCCGAGGCGCTGGGCGATGTCGATGTCCAATATGTCTGGCGGTTCCTGCGCAGCCACAAGATTGACCTGGTGGCTCGCAAGTCCTGGTGCGAGAGCAACGACCCGAACTTTACGGCCAAAGCCGCCGATGTTGTCGGCCTCTATGTCGCGCCGCCGGCGAAGGCCATTGTGCTGTGCGTGGACGAGAAGCCCTCGATCCAGGCTTTGGAGCGAGCGCAGGGTTATCTGAAGTTGCCCAATGGCCGCGCCTTAACCGGCCAAAGCCACGATTACAAGCGGCATGGCACCACAACATTGTTTGCGGCGCTCGAAGTCGCCACCGGAAAGATCATCGCGACCCATTCAAAACGCCGGCGCCGCGTCGAGTTTCTCGATTTCATGAACAGCGTCACCGCGGCTTTTCCGAACCGCAAGCTTCACGTCATCCTCGACAACCTCAACACCCATAAAAAGAACGAGGACTGGCTCAAGGCCCACCCCAACGTGCAATTTCATTTCACGCCGACAAGTGCGTCATGGCTCAATCAGGTCGAAGTATGGTTTTCCATCTTGCAGGGGCAGTCGCTCAGCGGCACCTCCTTCACGAGCCTCAAGCAGCTTCAGGAACACATCGATGCCTACGTCAACGCATACAACGACAGAGCCGAGCCCTTCGTCTGGACCAAGAAAAAGGTCCGTCAACGCCGTTTCAAAGGCCGCCGTATCACTCAGCTCTGATTCCGGGTACTAGGGTGTCGTACCAGCTGTTCCAAGCTCAAGCATGCGCTGGCCTCTATCTGAGCGGGCGTCCACCAGCGATAAAATGCGCTCTGTCGAGAGGACGTGCCTTCGCGCACAGGGACAAC
>NZ_JAFCLY010000106.1:0-1210 GCF_018130185.1 Bradyrhizobium sp. AUGA SZCCT0182
CCGGGATCTACCGTGTTAGCTGTCAAGAGGCGTTAGCGCCTTTCCAAGGCTGTCCGGACCTGATTACGGCATTGGCGAAGACGACAAGGCGCCTGAGGATGGCGATGAGGGCGACTTTTGGCGGTTTGCCTTTTGCGATGAGGCGTTCGTAGAAGGGGCGCAGCACCGGATTGTGCCTGCTGGCAGTGACGGCGGCCATGTAGAGGATACTGCGCACGGCGGCTCGCCCGCCGTGGATTCGTGCCGGGGCGGTCATGGTGCCGCTGTTGCGGACGAATGGAGCGACGCCGATGAGCGCTGCTGCGGCCTTGTTGTCGATCCGGCCGAGTTCGGGAACAGAAGCAAGGAAAGCCAGCGCAGACTTCGGGCCGATGCCCTTGATGGTTTTAAGCAGGCGCTGATCGCGCCGTAGATCGAGGCGCTGACGAACCAGTGCCAGCATCATCTGATGTACCTTCTTGTCTTCGGCTTTAAGCGTCTCAAGGTGGGTGACGATCGCCTGGCGGAGATCGGTCATCCGCACCGTGCCAAGCCTGCAGGTCTCGGCATGGATCATATGTTTGAGCTGATCCCGGCGGCTTGCGAGTTCAGAAAGTGCCTCGCGGATCGCATCTTCCGGCAGTTCGACGTGACCGGCCTTGCGGCCGCGTATCTCGTCAGGGGCGGCGGCATAGGATGCCAGCAACCGGGCGTCCGAGGTGTCGGATTTGGCTTTGACGCCGACCAGTTGGCAGTAGGCCTTGAAGCGTGTCGTATGGATGATCTCCACCGGCAACTGCGCCTGACGCAACGCCTTCACCAGCGCCTTCTCATAGCCGCCGGTCGGCTCCAGCACGATGCGCGTCAATTTAGGCCCGCTCCGCAACCGCTCGACCAGTGTGGCAATGGCATCGGGGCGATTTGCGTAATGGGCGCTATCGCCCCGATGCCATGCCACGTCCAGGCCCGCGCCACCGACATCGATGCCGACAAAAATATTGTCCGCTAAATGAGAGAGTGTCATGCTGCTCCTGCCTTGTTCTCGAGGCAGGGCCGGCTCCTGGATCGTCAAACGTGCGGCCAGCACTTGCTACCGTCCGGGTGTCCGGCCCTTCAATTAAACGAGGCGGGGTGCGAGATCCCGACGGCCGCCAACGACCTCCCATAAACCCCGCAACGCCCGCCTCGATCGCCCCATCTTAATCGAGGCACCGAGACTTACGACCCATAC
>NZ_JAFCLY010000107.1:0-1187 GCF_018130185.1 Bradyrhizobium sp. AUGA SZCCT0182
CCGCCCGATGTCACGTTTTTCAACCCGGCTACCGGTCTGGTTCACGTCGCCATCGGAGAACCCGGGCTTGTCGACTCCATCGATCCGCGAAACGGCCATGCCACGCGGACGGTGACCGGTGCCGGCGCGCATACGACGGCACTGGTGGCGCCGAACCAACTTTACGTTGTTTCACCCGCGCACGGCGGAGTTCTCGTCCTTTCGGACTCTTGATGCCCGCACGAACAGGACAGCACAAGACTGCCGCGAGATGGTAAAGCGCGGCAAGCCGCATAGCGACTTCATGAGTTGACGCTCGCTATCGCTTGAACGCAAGAGCCGGTCATGGTACAGAAATTACTCGGGTCGTTGACAACCGCCCGATGAGCTCCCGCAGCTAAGCGTTGTTTCACTCCATCATGGAGGATGAAACCATGCCTTGCGGCAGCACTACCGGCAACTCAACCAACACTGTCGGCTCAGCTTCCACCTCCTTTCCGGACCTTGGATGGTCCTGGAAAATCCCGCTTGTGTGGCTAGATGCAATAGCCATGAGGTTGGAGCGGCGTCGTCAGCACAAGCAACTTCTCGAACTTGATGACCATTTGCTTGCCGACATCGGCATGTCCAGAACGACCGTTGAACAATTGCGCAGGTCTCACCTGTACATGATGGCGTGGCGCGACAGCCGATGATAGCCAATGTCTCAGATGGGTCGGCGCGAAGCGGACATCGTCGCCGGTGGTATGTCTGACATCACTCCTGAATGACTCCTTCTATCTCAATCAGACGATTGTCTTCAGATATAGGCTTGGATCGAAATATTTGCTCGCCGGTGTGAAATCCTTGATGTTGGCGTTCGCCATGAAGAAGTCGGTGGTCTGCTGTAGCCAGTTGGTGACGGTCCCGTCCGAATAGAGCTGCTTCCAGTCGCGTGAAGTGAACATCTTCTGCGCCTTGAAGGACTCATTGATGTCGGCCAGCGGCGTCTGGCTGTAATGGCCCTTCTGCAGCTTCTCCATCGCTTCGTTACTGTTCGCGATGATGTAATCGTTGGCGTCGGCCCAGCCCCTGATCAACTTGGCGAGAGTTTCCTTGTTCGGCTCGTAATAGTCGTTGGCTGCTGCCCATCCGCCAATGATGGCGGCCTGCGGATAGTACGCAGACGCATCGGCGAGCTTTATCGCGCCGGGGACCTTGTCGCGGGC
>NZ_JAFCLY010000108.1:0-1165 GCF_018130185.1 Bradyrhizobium sp. AUGA SZCCT0182
TGACCCAAAGCGGACATCGGGTCGCAGTTCTGGAACTTGTTGCCCTTCCCTTTCTCACTCGCCGTCCCGTCTTGAAGTGCTAGACTTCGACACGAACGAGGCGTTCTCCATTGGAGGCCCAATGAGACGGCGCGAATTCATCATGCTTCTCGGCGGCACCGCTGCGGCGTGGCCGCTTCCCTCGCGCGCGCAACATCGCAAAGCAATGCCGCGCGTCGGCGTGCTGTGGCACGCCGCCAACGCCAAGGAGGAAGCGGAATATCTGGGCGCGCTGACCAAGGCGTTTCAGGAGCTTGGTTATTTCGAAGGCAAGAACATCGAGCTGCACCACCGTTTTCCTGCTGAACGACCTGAGCGGTTTCGCGCGCTGGCGGAGGAACTTGCCGAAAGCAAAGTCGATGTGATCGTGGCTGTGACCGGACTTGGCGCGAAAGAGGCTAAACGAGCCACCGCCACCATTCCCATTGTCATTGTCGCCGATAATGACCCGGTTGGTAACGGACTTGTCGAGAGTCTGGCGCACCCTGGTGGCAACGTCACAGGCCTCTCGCTGATGGTCACTGACCTTGCAGGCAAGCGGTTCGCGCTATTGAAGGAAATCGTTCCGAAACTGGCCCGCGTGGCCTTCGTACTCGATCCCCGAGATGCTATTTCTAAGTCTGCCGTCATCGCTAACGGAAGAGCGGCGAAAGCTGCTGGGATTTTGATCCAAACATTCGATGTCACGACACCTGATGAAATCGAAAAGGCGTTTTCGGACATTGCCCGTGACGGCTTCGATGCCGCATACGTGGTTGGACCGCCACTGTACAATGAACGGGTGCAAGTGGGCGCATCAACTATAGCGCACAAGGTGCCGACCATTACAGGGAATGCTGAACAAGTCCCTTACGGCCTGCTGCTGTCCTACGGACCGGATTTTCTCGATCATTTCCGCCGCGCGGTCGGCTATGTCGACAAGATCCTGAAAGGCGCAAAGCCCGGCGATCTGCCGATCCAACAACCCACGCGCTTCAAATTGGTAATCAACCTCAAGACCGCCAAAGCCCTCGGCCTCTCCGTTCCGCCTTCGCTGCTGGCCACGGCCGACGAAGTCATTGAGTGACGCGGCGGACTTCTGCTGTTGGCACTTTTGAGACATGCCGACCGGCCCTGACGATGTCCG
>NZ_JAFCLY010000109.1:0-1126 GCF_018130185.1 Bradyrhizobium sp. AUGA SZCCT0182
ACAGCCCAGCCCCACGTGTCGCTGGGATGACCGGTGGGTTCAGTGCCACCGTAGTAAGCAGCATGAATGTTATGCCCCACTGCCGACAACTGGACCATACCCCAAGCCTGGTCGGCCTTGAGCACGCCGATGATATCCGGAACCCTTGAGCCACCGATATCGCTGGCGCCGTAGCCGCCACCTGCGAAGGCCGCGGGGGCGACGAGGCCTGCACTCGTGTTGATCACGTTGGCCTGAGAGTAGGCGGTCTGATCCTGGAGCGACACGGTGCCCGAGATGCCGTTGCCGAACTGAGCGGTATAGGTCAACTGGTTCACACCAGTGACCATGCCGCTGCCGCCGACGAGACCGTCGAAGTTGTTGCCCGGGTAGTTGGTCCAGGGAGCGTCGAACTGCGAGATCGTCTTACCCATCGTGAACCCAGCGAACTGGATGAACGCATGGTAGACGCCGAGCGAACCGCCCGAGAGACCGCCGTCAGACGGGTTGCCAACGCCACCGAAGCCACCGGCCTGCGCAGCACCAGAGTAGAACGTGCCGCCGAGGCCGTTACCGGCGTAGGAGCCCGAGGTCCAGGAGAACGTCGCATCGAAGTAGGTGCGGAGGACGCCGTATTCAGTCGCCGTACGCGTATCGATGTTCAGGTCCTGGCGGGAACGAGCGGTGTAATAGTTCGACAGGCGATTTTGAGCGCCAGCCTGCGTCTGGTAGGCACCGCCGAATACCGAGTTGGTGCCGAACGCGGTTTCAACGCGCAGATAACCACCCAGCTTGATGCAGGTGTCCGTGCCGGGGATGTAGTAGAAACCAGCACCGTACAGGGAGCAGATCCTCACGTACTCGACCGCTTTGGCCTTGACGGGAAGATCGGCAGCCTGTGCTCCGCTCATGGCGATCAGACCCGCCGCTGAGCCGAGGATAAGGCTCTTAACCATCTTCATGATAACCTCCAAGTTGCTCTGTAGGGAAGGTTCCGGATCCGCCGGGTGCAAACACCCTAAGGTTGGTTCCCTTAATCCCATGAAACCCGCTTAGTCGCTTCGCGCCTTCGGACCACTCCCGCTTAACGCGAGGGACTTAAGCGAACCACCTAACGGGACGACCTCGGGATGCCCCCCTCCGTCGC
>NZ_JAFCLY010000011.1:0-179761 GCF_018130185.1 Bradyrhizobium sp. AUGA SZCCT0182
CGCAAACCAGCGTCCACCGCAACCCGTCCAACGTCCGTGACGACGGCCGACGCCCTTCTGAGTAGGACGGGATGGGCAGATATATGCCCCTGATTTGTATTCTGGTAAACAGAAATATTTTTTATTTCAGGACTTGACACGAATTCCGATAATCGGAACTGATTTGCCCGTCGGGCCAATTTGTCGCATCGCGACCTTCCTCCCCGTCGGTCTTCCGGGGCTGCGCAGTCACGCCCGGAAGCCATAGACGGATCGCATTGGACCATGTCACGCTTACTGCCCCCACCACCGCGAAGGTGATCGTTAAACGGAAGTTGCGCAGTACTTTGCCGCCAGCAGATACAGTCGAAAAGCGACCGGACACCCCGCAAATAGTTCGTTCGTGCGAACCGTGCCATTACCGGGCCGGAACCAAGCGCGCCCTGATCGATTGACGTGAAGCCTGCATCTCAGTGCATTCCTCACACTCTGGAGATTTCATGTTGCTTCCCAAGGGAACAATCGTGGCCGTCGCCGACGGAGAAAAGTTCAACCTCTTTAGCAATACCGGCGATGAAGCCAGCCCAGCGCTGACGGCGATGCCTGAATCGGAGATCGAAAACGTAAACAAGGGGTCCGGCGCGGGCCATCAGAGCAGTTCCGCCAATCCTGACGAAAGCCAGGCCGCGGAAGACGGCTTCGCCGGCGGAATAGCGGGTTTACTCAACAAACGGGTTCTGGATGGCGAAATTTCGGATCTCATAATCATCGCCGCCCCGCGCACCCTCGGCGAGCTTCGCAAGAGCTATCATAAAAAGCTGTCGGAGGTTCTTCGCGGCGAGATCTCGAAGGACCTTACCGGTCATGCGGTGCACGATATCGAAAAGACGATCGCCGCGGCCTAGAGTCTTATCGGTTAGGATTGAATGAGAACCGAAGCTCCAGACTGTTGTCTTGGACGCGTTTTCTACCGCAGATAAGTTTACGCAATCTGCGTAAACTTGATTGCTCTGCGAAGCGGTATCCACCCCGGATCAAGTCCGAGGGCATGCTTCGCTCGAAAACGCGACAGCGGTGGGCATCCACGGTGCCGCTCACGGGTCTCTGACACGAATCCGCGGTGACGGCGCAACTTCCCCCTGGCCAGCAGCGGCGACATCCCGGCACTTGTTCGTATTGAAACTTCATGTTGGAGACCAAAATGCGCGTTGGAAAAATTGCAATCTCTCTCGCGACATTGTTTATCGGCATTTCCGTCGAAAATGTATCAGCTCAAGTTGCGAACCCCGAACTGGAGGCGTGCCGGTCGACGGGTTTAATTGCACTGAGAGAGCGCAATCCCGGCATCAAGGACGTGACTCTCGACGTTGACGGAATGACGGTTGCAAAGGCCAATACGAAGGTCGAGGACACGCCCATCAAAACCATTGTTATTGGCGATGCCTATCTCGAAAAAGGCAAGCAGGACACGCGCCGAACCTTTCTCTGCCTGATCGGCGAAAAGGGCAAAGTCTTACTGACGTTTTTTACGGACAAATAGGCGGACGAGCTTGAGGAGCCGCCCACGCGTTCAAGCGTTCGTGGCGTCTAGTTGCCGAACATCACCAGGCGCGAAGTGGCGTCACCACCAAAAGCCATGACCGGGGCTTCTTCGTGCTCTCGTGGTTCCAGTCGCTGTTTCGCCCGGGCAGCCTCGCGCCTGGATTTGCGTTCGGCGTAGCGTTTGCGGCGTTCACGCACTTCGGCTTCAGCCTTCTTCGCGTCTGGCTTCTCAATGCGTTTTTCCGGCTGCGTTGCCTGCACCGGCTCGGGTGCCGAGTCCACCACCGGAGCCTGTTGCGATGTCTGTTGGGGCGGCTGCGGCGGCTGGGCCGCCTCGGCCGTGGTAGGCAGGATGACCCTGACGGCGGACGGCAGTTCCGCGATCGTACGTGCCTGGTAGCCGGAGCGTTCCTTGAGCGCCGAGTTAGCCATCAGGAGTCCGCTGCCAAAGCCAACTCCCAGGATGACAAAAGTAGTTCCCACCCCTGCGAAAAAAATGCGCGCGCTAGATGCCATGACCGTGTCTCCAAGAATGCACGTCAACACCGTGATCTCGAGATAGGTTCCGAGCCGGGAAAAATAGGTAACCGGCGTTTCCTTTGCCTCCGCTATCCTTACCCGCTCGTAGTGCTTGTGCACGACTCGCGGCGCAATTCAGAACGTGGCTTCCCATGTTGAGATCAATGACTCTCGCTGTATACCAATCCTCTACTTCAATAGCGGAGAAGGCGTGCTTGAGGTTTGCGCCTCGTTCGAGCATGCTGATGCAGTGTCCGAAAAAGCTTGTCGTCGCGATGATGAGCAGCGCTGCCGAGCATTATAAAAAGCCCTGCCGAGCGGGTGCTCGGCAGGGATCACGCAGAGAAGTCGACGGACGGCAAGAGGGGACTTGGTGGCCCATCGAGGGTCTGCGAGCGTATTAGCGTCGGCACTAACGTCCCGGATTGCCACTTGTTCCCGGCAGGATACTCTCTGGAAAGTCTGTCGCTTAATCGCCGTCCGCTTTGAACCTGATAGCGATCATCGACGGTTCGCGAACGTCGGTTATGCCGACAGACGTCGGTCCACCGGCCCGCAGTGGGTGCGCTCAATCTTGCCTGACGGGCTGAAACGAAAATGCGCCCGCACCAGACTGGCTTTGTTGTTCCGATAATCGACCCAAATGCCGTCTTCCGTCACCGTGAGATCGTCGAGGGTAAAGGCAGTCGGGAGCAGATTTTGAAGTTTGCCGGTCCAGTAAGCCGACAACGGCTCTCGCCCGGTCAGGCGCGCACCCTCACAATCGCATTCAAGAGTGGCGCGCTCGTCGTAGAGATCGAGCAACGCGTCGAGGTCGCCTGATCGACATGCGTCGAGCCAGTCAATAACAACGGCCAGCGGATCGAAGTCATCAGGGGCAAGCGACATAACGGTCCCATCACAAGCAGTCTGCCGCCCCAGGCGCTGAATAGGCAGTCGATGATGAATGCACCTTGAACGGCCCAAGCCTCGCACCCCGTAAAAACACGGTGCCCCTCCTCATGCGAAGTCTTCACTGTGCCGCGAAGGTGAGTCGTGTTTGTGCGTGCGCGCACGCAGGAGAAGCGATGACTGGCTGATGCCGCTCTTGCCAAAAGCAGACTGCGCCCAACGCAAGGCTTGTTCCCCAGGGAACAGCGCGGCGCGGCAGACGGGGGCATTGTGCGGCTCACCGATGAAACGGAGCGATGATCGCCCCGGTCGGACACGAAGGAGCAAACCGATGACCAGCCATACCGGACTTCTGAACGACACCGAGCTTGCGAACGCTTCAGGTGGCGTCACTTCCCTGATCGGCACCAGCACCATTGCGCATCCGCACATTCCCCGGAATCACGACCTGCTGACGCCGCAGCAGATCGCAAAGCTGCTTTCGTTCAACGGCGGCTTCAGCCCCCCGATCCCCCGCAGCTGATTTCAGCAAGCCGAGAGCTGAATTGCCTGATCTCGCCTCCCTTGGCCAAGGAGGCGAGATCTTTCCTTGCCCACAGATGACGGGGGGTTGCGGGGCGCCTACAAGCCCATCGAGAAGTTGGCTGCCGCGACCGCACCCGCTCCTCACTTCGCGGCAGCCTGCTTCTTGTCGCGCGGCAGGAATGGCTTGAGCGGTCGCTTGATCGCGCCCGCGCAGGCACGGGTTACGGTCTTGCCGCCGTCGCTCCAGGTCTGCGTGCCCTTCAGCCCGGCGCTGCGCCGCACGAAGCTGCCGCTGTATTTCGCCTGGTACTCGCGGCTGCCGCTCTTCCAGGTGCCCTGAAGATCGATCTTCTGGCCGTCTATTTTTCCGGTGCCCTGCTCGGCGGTGGCCTCGACGGCGGCGTTGCGCAGCCGCACCACATGCGTGTAGCGCGCGGTGCTGCCGCTGATCGTAACCTCGATGGCCTCGCGCATCTTGTCGCTGGTAAACGGCAGCTTGTCGCATACCATGGTGCCGCGATAGGTGGCGTCGAGCACTTCCGCCGCGACGGGCGTGCCCATCGCCGCCATCATTGCCGCCGCCAGCACCGCATGTTCCAGCCGCACCATTGCCGCCCCCTTTGTCTCGTTGCCGCCACCGAGCAGTCTTCCGCCGCTTCATTCAATCCGCATCGTACTGCTCAACCGGGGACGTCGATAGGGGTTGAACTCAGCTTCGCAGCAGCAGCGTGGCGGCTGACCGAGACCTGGGATGGGTGAAAAAACCTGACCTCCCAGGGAGGTCCGTACCTGGCGCAAGGCGGACATTCCATACACTGAACATGTTCGCCAAGAGCCAGATGCAGACGAACGCATCGCAGCAAAAAACTGATCAGTTTGCAATTGCAGTGACGGTATCGGACTTCCATGACCCCACGACCAGCTTCAAGCCGAGCGCACTCAAGCATTTGCACGGGATGACCCCCGGGCTCATTCAGCTTGCTTCATCCAGCGCACAATCCCGGGCCAATACTCCTCAAGCGTGCGCCTCCCCATGAACAGACTTAGATGGCCGCACGGGGCGACCGCGTGGCGCAGAGATTCCGCCGGCGTTCCCACGAGCCGTTCCACTGCAAGCAATTGTTCCGGGGCGACCACTTCGTCGGCGCTCCCGGCCAGAAGATACATCGGAAGCAGCAGCCGCGAGAGGTCGATCTCTTTTCCCAGGGCGACGAAATTTCCGCTGGCGAGCGCGTTGCATTTGTACAGTTTCTCGACAACTTCGAGATAGTATTTTCCGGGAACGTCGATCGTCCAGGAATTCCAGTTCTTGAAGATGGCTTCGAGTCGGGTGAATTCCGGCGAGCCGATCGGCTGCACGGTCTGCAGAGAGTTGCGGATATCGTTCGGATCAGTCTCGTTCCCCCAGAACGGCGCGACGTTGCGGCCGATAACGAGACCATCACCTGACTTGACCAGGCTCTCAAACACGAACCGTGGGGTCGCCTCGGCGATAACAGACAAACCGGATTGCCGCGCGGCAATATCAACCGGCGCGCCGGCCATCACAAGCTTGCGTACCTTGGCCGGGAAGCGTCCCGCATAGACCAGGGATAACCAGCCGCCCTGGCAAAGCCCCACGAGATCGACCAGGCCGCCGAGATGATCGACAAGGACATTGAGATCGGCAAGATATTCGTCGATTCCGAGAAATCGCATGTCAGCGCTGGCAGAGCGCCAATCGGCCATGAACAGCCGTTCAATTCCAGCGCCATGGAGGGCAGCAACGAGACTGTGGCCGGCTGCAAGGTCGGCGATAGCGGCTCCATGCAGCGCGAGCGGTGGGCACAGCAGGGTGGGAACGCCGCTTCCGCCGACAGTAAAGTCACGAAGCCGGACGGCATGCAGCTCCAGCGCGATCGTGCTTGGCGTGGCTCCTTCCGGCTCCTGCGCAGGATTGGCGCCACCAGCGTCGGCTGAGAATCCAAGAAGCTGCGCGGCGACGGACGAGGCGGTTTCAGCGGCCGATGCAGCGACCATCGCAGGCCAGAAGAACGCCGCATAAGGGAATTGATCGCCTGGATACCGATCCATTTGATTGATGTCCGGTGCGCCCCCACGCGATAGCCTAGCACTTTTCGCTGGGCATCGAGCCGGGAAATGGCGCAACCGGGCTCAGCTATTGGCCATGGCTGCTCCTGGCGCAGAGCGGGACAGCGGGACATTCACCGAAAAGGCTGACGAAGCAACCGCCACCTGCGAGCGGCTACGCGGCCGATCGCGCAACGGTCCAACAAAGTAAACCGGGCAGCCGGTCAGATTTGAATTGAGCGGACAGATCCGTCAGGCAATCGACCGCTCGGCGGTGCGTCAACGTTAACCATGCGGGAGGGTGATTTCGCACGGGATGCACGCTTAATGAGCGCTTAACGCTTTTGCGCAACAGATAGCTCCTCAGCAGTAAAATCAAGAAGTTGCGGCAAGAGTGCAATGGGAATTCCGCCCTCGAGGAGGGGAATTGCATGGGACTGCTTTTCATTGGCGTACTGGCTGGACTCCTGATCGGCTATGGGCTTGGCCCGTCGCAGGCAAGCCTCCGGGAGTGCGCGCCACAAGGCTGCCTCGAAGGACCCCCGACCGGTCCGCCGATGGCGCAGAAGTCAGCGGCGCCCAAGCCATATCCCGCAACAGCTGGAGCGAAATCCGCTGCGGCCAAGTCCAGGAAACCATCATCGGCCGGGTCGCGCGGACGGGCTCAAATCGTCAAGACCGCACACGCGCCATCGACGACCCCGGCCTCGCCAAGCTATCGATCCGCCGAACGCCCGGATCCCGTCCTGGCCAAGGCAAAGATCTCAGTCGCCGCAAAGATGGACGATCCGGCATCCGCCGAATTTGGCGACATGAAGCGGGCCGTCAGACTGAATATGTGGGGGCGTCCGGTGGACACCATCTGCGGTCACGTCAGAGGGAAGAATGCGTCCGGTTCAGATACCGGAGACAGGCCGTTTCTATATCTCGTGAAGGAGGATGATGCATACGTCGTTGCTGGCAAGGCAGACTCAGCGGCGGCGATCGCGTATCGTAACATCTGCAACTAAGGCATGATCCGGGATTGCGGATACCGGTTCTATCATGCTCAATCAGAAGCCAGAATGCGCGCGGTGCGATGAAATCGCATCGTGCCCGGCAGTGAAGTTGTGTGGAAAGAATTTCCTCCTGCAACTGTAGCGTCGTGGATATCCCTGAGATCTCTGAGCACCGATTGCTGAATCGGGCATCTCTCATGGACACGGCGCCACGCGATTATGATCGGTGGAGATTTGGAATCAGTGGGGTGGCCCAACAGCTTTTTGAATTCGGGGTTATTATGGACCAAGTCGTCAACCACGCTGAACGGCTCAATGGATCGCCGCAAATGCCGGCCCTGGTGATCATCGAGCCTCTCACGTTAACGCGTACCTGCATTCTAAGCATTCTCCGGCGGGAATTGCCGGGGTTCGAAATCGTCGAAATGGCGACCACGGACGGTCTGGATTTCGTGTCGGGACGAGATGTTTGCCTGGTGGCGCTGAGTACCGGGGACAAGTCCATCGCCGATCCATCCGTCGAGGACGATCTTGCTCTCCTCGTGGACTACTGCCCCAATGCCTCCATCGCGCTCTTGTCGAACCGTGACGACGAGGCCACGGCATTGGCCGCAATGCACAGGGGAGTACGGGGCTTCTTCCCGACCTCGATCCCGGTCGAGGTCGCGGTTGCCGGCCTGCGTCTTGTTCTCGCCGGCGGGGTCTACAGACCACTTCCGATCATCGCGCAAAATGGGACGACAGCGCCGGAATTGCTCTCTGCTGCCGAGTTGCCGTCGGGGTACCTGGCCGCCGACGCTGCGAAAGACGTGGCAGAAAAACACCTGATCGATTTCACGCCTCGCGAGCAACACGTGCTTGCGGAACTGGAACTCGGTCTTCCGAACAAGCTGATTGCGGCTAAACTGAATCTTTCGGAAAACACCGTTAAAATGCATATTCATCATATCATGCGGAAGTGTGCCGCTCGCAACCGCACTGAGGCGGTGCTCCGCTGGAGCGGCCGGCTGTCGGGCCATGAACGCGATACCAGCCCAGGCGCATCTTGAGGCAGATCGTAGCTCAATCTTCCTTGAACGCGCCGTTGAAGCTGTCGAGCAGGGGCCTCAGGGCGTAGAGTGCCACGGTGCTGCGCCCGGTTGTGATGAACACCTGTGCCGGCATTCCGGGGATGATCCGGATGTCTTGCTCGGCGATCCGCGCATCCTGCACGCGAATTTTGGTTGCGTAGTAGGGCTGCTCGGTACGCTTGTCGACGAGGCGATCGGCGGATACGTGCGTCACTGTCCCACTGAGACGCGGTGCGCGGCGCTGATTGTAGGGCAGCAGGTGCACGTCGGCATTCAGTCCTGGATGAACCACATCGATGTCCTCGGGCCTGATGCGCGCGGTCACGATGAGGCGATCCTGCCGGGGCACCATATCCATAAGCGGGGCACCAGCCCCGATCACGCCGCCGGGGGTATGAATCCGGAGGTCGGTTACCACGCCGTCCTCGGGAGCCTTGACCTCGGTTCGCGACAGCTGGTCCTCGGCCGCCCGCAATCGCTCGCGTAGCTGAAACATCTGATTTTGTGCCTCGCGCAGCGACTGCGCGATTTCGTTTTGCCGGTCGCTCTCGAGCTTGAGCAGCGTCGCCTGCGATTCGCTAATGACCTGCTCGGCGCGCGAAATATGCGCGGCGATCTCGCCCCGCCGCCCCTGTATTTCAGCCACTTCCCGTTCGAGGTTCAGAAGGCGCGGCCGCCGTTCGAGCCCCTTGCTGACGAGGGTGGCCACCATGTCCAGTTCCTCGCGGGCGATTGCCGCCCGCTGCGCGACGGCGGTTTCCTGCGCCTTGAGGCCCAGGATTTCCTTGTCGACCTGGAGGCTTTTCTCCCGGACGACGGCGAGCTGAGACCGGAAGACCTGCCGGCGCGTTTCAAAGATGTTTCGCTGCGCGGTGAGGACATCTGCGGCCGATGAATTCTCTTTCCCCGCAGTCGCCATCCTGGCCGGAAACGACACATGCTCTTGCCCTTGCATCTCGGCCTGGAGCCTTGCTTCACGTGCCGTTGCGTCCCACAATTGGCCCTGAAGGCTCTGCACCTCGGCGCGGGCCCTGGTGTCGTCCAGCCAGATCAGCACCTGACCGGCGCGCACCGCGTCGCCGTCGGCAACCAGAATCTCCCTGACGATGCCGCCCTCAAGGTGCTGAATCGTCTTCCGGCTCGATTCCGTTTCCACGACGCCGGAAGCGATCGCGGCACTCTCGAGTGGCGCAAAGCCCGACCAGATTCCCAGGCCCAGCACAAAGCAGACGACCAGCAGATTGCCTGCCCAGGTGAAGCCGCGGAGTGCGGCGCGAGGTGAAGCTGGCGTCGGGGCCGTCCACCATGCAAACTCCAGAGGCTCGATATCGTCGATCGCGGTAATCACGACCTTGGTTCGCCGCTCCGGGACGAGGGAAGACGAGTGCGGCGGCTTGTCTGGAACGTCGGTCACGGGACAACTCGCTGCGGTGACACGTTGGCGGCTGCGGGCGTACTCTCGGGCAACGTGACCTGTGATGTGACTTGCGGTCGGCTCAAATACCTCTCGAAAATCTCCTCGCTTTCGCCACATGCCGTGACCGCGCCGCCCTGCATGATGGCAATTCTGTTCGTGGCCGCGAGAATACCCATTCGATGGGTGATGATGATCACCGTGATGTTGGCTTTCTTCAGCTGCTCGATGGCATCGAACAGCACGCGCTCGCCTACGTAATCGAGGCTGGCGTTCGGCTCGTCGAGCACGACAAGGCGCGGGTCATCGAAGAAAGCCCGCGCAAGGCCGAGACGCTGGCGATACCCGCGCGAAAAAGCACAGCCGCCGCCGGGAATGACGGTGTCATACCCCTGTGGCAGCCCCACGATGGTGTCATGGATTCCGGCGAGCTTCGCGGCTGCGATGACTTTCTGCGGATCGCTATCATCCAGCCCTGCGATGACATCCGTTATCGTCTCCCCAAACAGGTTGATGTCCTGCGGCAGATATCCGAGGTGACGATCGCCCCCTCCCTCACGCAAGACCGATACGTCGACGTTGTCGAGCAGGACGCGCCCCTGAGTTGGCGTCGAGATTCCGGCAATGATCTGGCCGAGCATTGATTTGCCGGAGCCGGACGGACCGATAATGCCAAGGCATTCACCAGGCGCGAGGCTGAACGAGACTTCTCTCAGCAGGAATACGCCGGAGCCTGGCAGTGCCACGCCGACATTGTCGACGACGAGACGGCCCCGGTTCGACGCAATGCCCGCGCTCTCCGGGACAGCGGGGATGACGACAAGGACGTCCGTGAGCCGCCGATAGGCGCTCAAGGCCGTCGCGAAAGCTTTCCAGCCAGCAATGGCACCCTCGACGGGTGCGAGCGCGCGGCTGAACAGCAGTGTCGAGGCAAAGATAATGGCGGGGCTTCTGTTGTAGTCGAGCACCAGCCACGCGGCGGCTCCCATGATCAGGACCTGCGACAATGCGCGTGCCGGCTTTGCGACAAGCATGATGATCTCGTATCGCCGCTGGGCCTCGTCGTGCTCGCTTCGCGCGTCCTGCGCGGCCTGGCAGATCAGGCGCGCGGCGCGGTCGCGCATCCCCATGGCCTGGATCAATTGAACATTATCGACAGCCGTCGCGAACCGGCTATGGCTTCTGGCCCAGGCAGTTCCGGACCTGGCCTGCGCATCCTCGGTGAGGACATCGCCGACCAGAGCGAGGCCGAACAGGAAGAGCACGCTGCAGGCTCCTATCACTCCCAGCAAAGGATGTACGAGAAAAAGCACGCTTAGAAACAAAGGTACCCAGAGCGCGTCGAACAGAATCGGGCATGCATTGGATTCGACGAACTGACGCAGAACAGTGAGATCCCGATACGCCTGCGATGCCTGCGCCGGGTTGCCGCGGTTGGCGCATTCGAGGCTGGCCGAGAGCACGGAGGGACGAAGGCGATCTTCGAGCCATGCCCCGAGCCGCCCCAACACGGCGCGGCGCAGCGCGTCAAGTACGCCACCAACCACAACGGTGAGCGCGACGATCAGGGTGAGCATCAGAAGCGTGTGGCCGCTCCGGCTCGACAAAACCCGATCATAGATCTGAAGCAGGTAGATGGACGGAGCGAAGAGCAGCAAATTGTAGCTGCAACTGTACGCGAACACGATGCCAAGCGTGCTGGCGCAGGCCCAGAGCGCCGCCTGCAGCCTTGTCTGTGGCTGTGCTGCGAGGTGTAATCGGAGGGGCGGCATCAGCATTGTCGTCACCGCCAGAGCCCTGAGGATTCGACCTTCTCGTTCCACCGTCAGTCCGGCGTGGCGCCGCATTGATCGGCGGCGAGTCGTGGACCGGCGGCCGCTGCCGCCGGTCTTGCCAGTCGGACAAGCTGCCGATCAGAAGGTATCGAATTCAAAGTGGACGTCTCCACCCAGCGCGATGTTGCCGTTTCCACCGTCGCCGCCGATACCAGCCACCACTTCCTGATGCATGTCCGCCTTCAGCGAGTTTGACTGCTGCGCCGTCGTGTTGGCGTATACCTTGGAGGTATTATGGCCGCTGTCGGAGTCCTGGTTTCCGTTCGACGTGGCCTTTCCTCCCTCGGCCTTCGCAAACCACGAAGCCTTTCCGTTTGCGCCCCCGGCATCCCATCCCGCCTTTTGATTGACGTGATCGCCGGTTTTCACGTCCACGCTGGCACCGCTCGCCTTGTTGTATGGATCGAAGCTGATGCTCGGTTGGTTGACGATTTTTCCCGAGAAGCTGCCGTCGCCGCCATTTCCGGCGTTGTTGCCCCCGGTGTTGATCGATTTGAACTCGATGGAGTCGGAAACGTTGATCAGTCCCTTTGCCTTGGCCATCATGTCAGCCTCCGTCCTGTGTTTAATTTCACGCACCATCCGTCCGGATCAGGATAGCGGATGTGTCAACAAGTCTGATCCCCACTTGCATGAGCCGGATAGATGGCAAATGGAGTGCCATCCTGTTCGGTAGGCGTTACACACGAAAGGATTACATGCCTTTTACATGCCTTGGCGCCTCTCGATGGCGACGCAGCATGGCGAAGCTGCGAGCGCGCCTGGTCGATCAGCGGGACGCGAGCGGCTTCGGCCTCACCATCGGAGCGGCAGCGAATTCTCGCCCTATCCTATCAAATGAAGTTCAGACAGAAGATGCGTGGCGACATCACCACCCAGCGCAAGATTGCCGTGGCCGCCGTACCCGCCGATTCCTGCGATCTGGACCGCGCTCTGGTCGAGCATCACGTTGTTGATCTGGTCGGCTTGGGCCGTCGAATTGGGGCCAGCGA
Source organism: Bradyrhizobium sp. AUGA SZCCT0182 (assembly GCF_018130185.1). NCBI lineage: Bacteria > Pseudomonadati > Pseudomonadota > Alphaproteobacteria > Hyphomicrobiales > Nitrobacteraceae > Bradyrhizobium > Bradyrhizobium sp. AUGA SZCCT0182. Next base: position 11,836 of record NZ_JAFCLY010000011.1, read on the forward strand.
TCGCAATGTTGATCGGCGCATAAATCGCGATGCTGACATCGATCATGCTGCCCGTGAAATGGCCGCTGCCACCGTTGCCGGCAGTGTTGTCCCCGGTTGCGATGGCATTGGAGCCACCTCCGAAGCCGGAGAAGACGTTTCCGCCCGCTGCGGCATTGCCGTTGCCCCCATTTCCTCCGAGGCCGGCCATCTGAAAGGAGAATTGATCCAGCTGCACGTTGTTCGCCTGGAAGGCATGCGCGCTGGAATTATACCCGGCCACCGCAATGTTGACCGGGTTATATATCGCGAAGGATGCGTGGACGAGGCCTCCATAGAAGTAACCGTCGCCGCCATTGCCCGCATGGTTGTCGCCAGTATGTATCAGCCAGTCAGTCCCGCCGCTGCCCGATCCGGAAGTGTGTCCGAGCATCGATACGTTGCCGCCGCCTGCCGCATTTCCGTTACCGCCATTGCCACCGACACCTGCGATCTGGACGGCGGATTGATCGATCACAACCGTATTGGACTGAGTAGCCTCGGCCGTCCCTCCAGCACCGGCGATGGCAATATTTACGGGATGGTAGATAACGACGGGAGCGTTCACCAGGCTCCCGAAGAAGTAGCCGTCGCCGCCATTGCCGGCGCCATTGCCGCCGGTCGCGATCAGGTCGGCGCCAGAAGAAGAACTGCCGACGTTTCCCCCCGATGCGGCGTTGCCATTGCCGCCGTTTCCCCCGACGCCGGCGATCTGAACGGCTGATTGATCGATACTCACATTGTTGGTTTGTTCAGCGTGGGCGCTGGAGCCATATCCGACCGCCACCGCGATGTTGATCGGCTGATAAATGAGGAAGGAGGCGTGGATGATGCCTCCATAAAAATATCCATCTCCGCCGTTGCCCGCCTGATTGGCCCCGCTCTGGATCGTGGTGGAATCAAGCCAGCCATAGCCTGGGCCAGAACCAGAATTGAGGGCTGATACCTCTGCGCCAGTCGTCGCGCTGCCGCCTCCATCGTTGCGGCCCGTCTGGCCGGCGTGTTGATCGGCGTGCACCGCATTGGACTGGGCATCGGCCTTGCTTTGAATACCTCCGTGTTCTGCATCAAGCCAATCAGAACGCGCGACAGGCGGGTGCATCTCCGCACCGAAGAAGGAGCCATAGCCGCCGTCGCCAGCGCCATTGTAACGGGTGCCGATCGCGAAATTCAGTGAAGGATCCAGCCATGCCACGTCTCGAACGTCGTGGCCGTCGTACCCGTCATGATGAGGGGGCTGCTGATGATGCAGCCGGATTCCGTCGGACATCTGCCAAAAATTCATGGTCGCCTCCCTCGTCGCAATCGCACTGCACAACTCGACGGGACTCTCCCGACCCAAGGAAGGAATGTCGCCCTGCGCCAGTCAAAAGCCGAGTCGCCAATTCGGATTGCAGCGCTTCGGGTGATAGACGTCATAACGGCTACACTCTTTCGGGCGGAGGGCCCGCTCCAATCGCGGCGCGCGTCGTTGCTGATCGAAGCGCCATATCGACCCGCAATTGCGGTGCAGCAGGCCATCCATTAGACGCCAGGTACAAAAACGCTTACGATCTTGACCGGCGACCGGTGCAGCCGTTCGCTGGAAAACAACATGCGGGAGGGACCGATGGCTTCGATGATTATCCATCACAGAGTCCGCGACTACGCAGCATGGCGTCCGGGCTATGACGCCCACGAATCGAGCCGGACCGCGGCTGGAGTCACTCACTGCCGCGTCTACCGCAACGCGGAAGACCCTAATGACCTTGTGATCGTAGCCAACGTGTCAGACCTGGCCAAGGCGCGCGCCTGGACGGCGAGTGATGATTTGAAGGCTGCGATGCAAAAGGCCGGTGTGATGGGCGCGCCCACCATTCATCTGATCGGCTGATACTTGATCGGCTGATACTCTCGGTAAGGCGACATCGGCGGGCGGTTAACCCTGTCGGCAAACATCCTGCACGTGGGTGAGGTTCCTGCGTGGTCCGCCGCCAAGTTGCCCCATTAGATCGGAGAATTTGCACCGGCACTATCATGGCCGGAGAAGCATCATGTTGAGAATGGTGTTGTTGGGCCTCCTCATCCCATTGGGCATAGGAGCACTTGCGGCAATGGAACTCAGAACTCCGCCGCGTACTGCAGTAGCGGTCGTTCAGCCCCCTGCCGAAACAACCGTCGGCATTTCCGATTCACATGGTGCGTTGGCGAAGGCTGATAAGCTTGAAGTTAACTATGCGAAAGCCGAGACGCCAGCGCAGCCTGCTCTGGTCAACGAACGCGTTTCTCCCTCGCCGCCTCCGGAAGCCACCTTCATATGGCCTTCGGAGGCCCCGAGGATTAACCGCCACCGGCACGATACCAAATCAAAGAAGGTCACTACCGCTGCCCTTCCCAAGCCGAAGCCAAAGGCCACCAATATCAGGCGAACTACCGATATCAGGCGAACTGCCAATTCCGAGCGTTCGAAAGCCGCCGCCAGCGAGCCCCTGCACTGTCGGCTGAGCGCGTTTGGTGGCTTGCGCAAGGCCTTGAATACAGCCGGCTGCGAAATCTAGTTCAGCAAGCTGCAATCTCCAGCCCCGGCCGCCTGCTTGTTGTCGCACGGCAGGAATGGCTTGAGCGGCCGCTTGTTCGCCCACGCAGGCACGGGTGACACGGTCTTTCGCCGCCAACCACCGTTGCATGTAAGTCTATTCGATCACATGGTCGGCGCGAGCAACCAGTGTTGGCGGCACGGTGAGACCGAGCGCCTGCGCGGCCTTCAGGTTAATGACCAACTCGAGTTTGGTTGGCTGCTCAACGGGCAGGTCGGCAGGCTTGGTGCCCTTGAGTATCTTATCCACGTAGCTGGCAGCGCGCCGAAACAAACCATCCAGGCTCGGTCCGTAGGACATAAGGCCGCCGGCATCTACCAGCTCTCTGAATGTGTAGATGACCGACAGCCGGTTCTTGGCAGCGAGGTCCACGAGGCGTCGTCGCTCGCCAAGCAGCATGCCGCTTACGAGTACAGTCAGCGCATCCGCCCGCGCGCCGGTGATTTCCGAAAACGCTTTGTCGATATCGGCGGGACCTCGCGCCTCCACGAATTGAAGCTGGATCCCGAGCGCCCGCGCGGCCGCTGCCGCTGCCTGCAGCATTTCCTTCTCCGTGCGTTCGCCGAAGGCGCCTGGCTGCCAGAGGACGGCGACGCGACTGACCCGCGGGACGGCCTGCGTGAGATATTCCAGACACTTGCCGACAAGGTCTGCGTTGAGGTTAGACAACCCCGTGACATTGCCGCCCGGTCGCGCAAGGCTGGTGACCAACCCGGTCGCAACCGGATCGGGAACCGTCGCGAAGACGATGGGAATAACCGCGGTCGCTTGCTTGGCGGCCTGAGCGGCCGCCGTGCTTGAGGCCACAATGACATCCACCTTGAGCGCGACCAGTTCGGCCGCAAGGGCCGGGAGCGGCTCGAGCTTTCCCTGGGCATCCCGGTATTCGATCAAGACGTTACGTCCCTCGACGTAACCGAGGTCACGCAGTCCTTGACGGAAAGCTTCAAGCAGGCCGTGGTTGATTAGATTGGTCGCAAGGTAGCCTATTCTCGCAATCCTGGCCGCCTGCTGGGCGTCCGCAGCAAACGGCCAAGCCACACCCGAAGCTCCGACCAGCAGTGTCATGAAATCACGGCGCCGCATGTCGTGCCCCAGATGCTGGAGACGGCATGTTAGCGGTTGAGACGAGTGCTTTGATAGGATGAAATCCGACTCATTGCTGCAATATGAGATTCCGGCGGGCTTCCGAGTTGGATCAAGAATCAAACCGTGCCCGGAAAAACCGGCAACAATGTATCATTCAGCCCGCGATCCCCGCGGCGCCGGCGATCAGTTCGAAGGAACGCAGCCGCTTGGCGTGATCGTAGACATCGGACACGATCATGAGTTCGTCGGCGCCGGTTTCCGTAACGAGCGCATCGATGCCGGCGCGAACCGTATCGGGCGAACCGATGATGGAGCGCGCGAGCATGCCCATCGCCTGTTTCTTTTCCGCCGGAGACCAATAGCTCTCGATGTCGTCGATCGGAGGCTGGCTGAGGCCGCGCGCGCCGCGGAAGATGTTGGTAAAGGACATCTGCTGCGTCGTCGCCAGCCGGCGCGCTTCGTCATCGCTGCCGGCGGCGATGATGTTGACGCCGACCATCGCGTAGGGACGATCGAGCTGCTCGGACGGCTTGAAGCGGCTGCGGTAGATCTGCAGCGCGGGTATGAGGAGCTCGGGCGCAAAGTGCGAGGCGAAGGCATAGGGAAGCCCGAGTTCGCCCGCCAGCATCGCGCCGAAATTGCTCGATCCCAGAATCCATAGCGGCACTTCCGTTCCAGCCGCCGGCACCGCCTGGATGCGCTGGTTGGGACCGGCCGGCGCCAGGAAGGCCTGCACCTCCAGAACGTCCTGCGGAAAATTTTCGGCGGCTTCAGGCGTGCGGCGCAAGGCGCGCAGCGTGAGCTGGTCGGTGCCGGGGGCGCGGCCGAGCCCAAGGTCGATGCGGCCGGGAAACAGCCGCGCCAGCGTGCCGAACTGCTCGGCGATGACGTAGGGCGCATGGTTCGGGAGCATGATCCCGCCCGCGCCGACCCGGATGGTCTTGGTTCCCGCGGCGATATGCCCGATCACGACCGACGTCGCCGCGCTCGCGATGCCGGCCATGTTGTGATGCTCCGCCACCCAGATGCGGCGATAGCCCCAGGCCTCGGCATGAACCGCAACATCGCGGGCGTTATAGAGCGCGCCGCGCGCATCGGTCTCTTCGGTGACGCGGACGAGATCGAGGATAGACAGTGCAGTCATGAAAACTCCCGAACGAAACCACTTGAAATGACGCCGCCCAAGCTACAAGGCCGCATGCTTGCTAGTCCGAAACGGCAGGCTTCATCCGATTCTTCTGCCCCCATATGGATATTGTCACCGCGGGGGTCAATCTGCTGAAATCGAATGGCGACCAACCGACAGCGCCGGGCGCGTCGCTGCGCCGACCGCTATCGGCCGCGCGAAGCGGTCATTTGGCAAACCGGCGATGTTCGCTATGTGCGAACCTTTCCGTAAGACGGCAGTGACAACGCTTTGCGTGCTCAGGCAATTTCTGCATTCGTAGACATCGTGCATCACGCCTGTCGTATGTGGGCCACAGGAATGCGGAGCCGGAGCTTCCAGCTATCACGGCCGGATTGCACTAATCGAATGCAACGCCAATCCGGTATTCTTTGCGCCAAACAACGCGGCACCGCAGCTTCAGTCTGTCTTCAGGAATTATTAATGTGAATTCTCTGGGCACTCGAACCAGATCAGATATCTCGATCGCTGCCCCAGTTGCCGAGATGTCGCGAATTACGCAGCCGATCTTATCGCCGCCGTGTTCTATCTTCGCGGGCTTCGTAACACGATAGCGGGGCGCAATACGAGTTTCGACCATAACCGGTCTCCCCGGTTGAAAGAACACAAGTCGGAAAATGAGTTAGTTTAGAAACTGATCTTTGAATTCGGATATTCCTGGCTCGTCGGGATCTCGCGCGCCGCATCGCGCAGTTCTCAAATCATGTTGACCGCTTCGGCAGATGCGGTGCCGGCGGCAGTCGTGTTTTGCGCTTCAGTACTTTCTGCGGAAACCTTCAACAGGCCCGAAATTCTCACTAATGGAAGCATTGATCGCGTCCCGCGACGAGATCAGCGAGAGCCGCCCCAGAAGGCGAACTAGACGAAGATCCGCCCACTACGGCATTCCGTCCAAGGATTCTAAACATAACCTTGAAGTATTGCGGGTTCCTTAAGCGACGCCCGTGACAGAACTCGCCGGCGGCGGCGGCATCGTTCGTCGCGAACGCTCATCCACAGGTTCGCAGTGCCGCTTGGCATCAAAACGGGCGTCATCTGTACGACCGCTTCTGGCGCAAAGCGGCCGCTCAGCAAATGCGGTGCTATTGATTCCGGCGGGCCGCGACGACATCGCGATACAGGGCGGCGTAGCGGCTCGCCCGACTGCGCCATGATACATCCGTCGACAAGCCATTGTACTGCAACCTTCGCCAGCCTTGCTGGTCGTGCCACAGGATATTGGCTCGTTGCAGCGCGCCAGCGAGGGCGTCGGCCGTGACGGGCCCAAACTTCAAGCCGGTTGCTGCGCCACCTGCCTCACCTACGTCAATGACGGTATCCGAAAGGCCGCCGACCTGCGATACGATCGGAACAGCGCCATATCGCAAGGCGCAAAGCTGGGTCAGGCCGCATGGTTCGAAGCGCGACGGCACGACGAGGGCGTCGGCGCCGGCTTGAATGAGATGGGCGACAGCTTCGTCGTAGCCGATCAGAACCGCTATCCGGCCCGGGTGCGCTTTTGCGGCGGCCTGATAAGCATGCTGGAGATCCGCCTCTCCGCTCCCGAGCAAGACGAGTTGCATCCCCTCCCCGAGGATGGTCGGCAGGTTCTCGAGGAGGATATCCAGTCCCTTTTGCCAGGACAGCCGGCTCACCACGCCGAGCAGCAGTGCGTTTGAGGATGGATCAAGACCAAACCGGCGCTGCAGGGCCAGTTTATTTGCCGCACGGGGATCCAGCTCGTTCGCGCTGAAACGCGCGGCGATGTCGGGGTCGGTCTCCGGGTTCCAGACCGACATATCGATGCCGTTGAGGATGCCGCTCAGGACCTGCGACCGTTCGCGCAGCAACCCACCCAGCCCCATACCTCCCTCATCTGTCTGAATCTCGCGCGCATAGGTCGGCGAAACCGTCGTGATGCGATCGGAGAATTGCAGGCCCGCTTTCAGGAAGCTGATCTCACCATAATATTCGACGCCGTGAATCGAGAAAGACTCGGGCGGCAAGCCGAACACACTGAGCATGTGATGCGGAAACTTGCCCTGGTAGGCCAGATTGTGGACCGTCATCACGGTGGCGGGCCGGCGCTGATGGGCAAGGTGCAAATAGGCAGGCGCGAGGCCAGCCTGCCAGTCATGGGCATGCACCACATCAGGCACGAACGACGGAATGGCGCCCTGGCCGATTTCGGACGCCATCTTCGAAAGCGCGGCAAAGCGCACGCCGTTATCAGGCCAGTCCTTGCCATCAGGGGTGACGTAGGGGTTGCCGGGCCGCGCAAAGAGATGCGGCGCGTCGAGCACGAGCAAGTTGAGGTTGCCATGCACGCGACCGAGCAGGCGGGCCGGTCCGCCAAAAAACTCCGGCACATGAAGGAACTCCTCCGCGACCGTCAGCCCTTTGATGACGTCGGGATATCCCGGCACCAGGGTCCGCGTTTCGATGCCATACGCCTGTAGCGCGGTCGGGAGCGCGCCGACGACGTCGGCAAGACCTCCTGTCTTGACCATCGGATAGATTTCAGAGGCGACCGCAAGGACGCGAAGCTCCGTCATGCATCAAGCCTGTCGATCATCGGCTGCGTGATCAGCGTGATACCCTGCGCCGTGGTTCGAAACCGTTTCGCATCGAATTCGGGATCTTCGCCGACCACGAGACCTTCCGGGATTCGAACGCCGCGATCGATCACGACATTCTTCAACCGCGCATGCCGGCCCACATTCACATAAGGCATGACGACGGCATTTTCCATGTTTGCATAGGAATTGACGTGCACCCCGGTGAACAGCAGGGAGCGGCGCAATGCGGCGCCGGATATGATGCATCCTCCGGAGACCAGCGAAGTCACCGCCTGTCCGCGCCGGTCCTCCTCATCGTGAACAAACTTGGCGGGCGGCGTGATCTCGGCATGGGTCCAGATCGGCCATGCACGGTCGTAAATATCGAGTTCGGGTAAAACGTCGGTGAGGTCGATGTTGGCGGCCCAGTAGGCATCGACTGTTCCGACGTCCCGCCAATAGCTCCGTGGATCGCCGTCGGACCTGACGCAGGAGGTCGAGAATTGGTGCGCCACCGCCCGGCCGTTCTTGACGAGGTAGGGAATCAGGTCCTTGCCGAAATCATGGCTCGAATTCGGGTCGTTCGCGTCGCGCCGCAACTCGTCGAACAGGAATTTCGAATCGAATACATAGATCCCCATGCTGGCCAATGATTTGTCGGGCTTGCCGGGCATCGGCGGCGGATCGGCCGGCTTCTCGAGAAAGGATTTCACGATGCCATTGTCGTCCACGTCCATGATCCCGAAGCCGCTGGATTCCGCACGCGGCATTTCCAGGCAGCCGATGGTGACGTCCGCGCGTTGCTCGACATGCTGCTTCAGCATGCGCTCGTAGTCCATCTTGTAGATGTGATCTCCGGCGAGCAGCACGATGAATCTGGCGTCGTGCGACTCGATGATGTCGATGTTCTGATAAACCGCGTCCGCCGTTCCGAGGTACCAGTTCGTCTCCGAGACGCGCTGGCTCGCCGGCAGGATATCGAAGCTCTCGTTGCGCTCCGGTCGAAAGAAGTTCCAGCCCATTTGCAGGTGCCTGATCAGGCTGTGGGCCTTGTATTGGGTTGCAACCGCGATCCGGCGAATTCCGGAATTCACCGCGTTGGAGAGGGCAAAATCGATGATGCGCGATTTTCCGCCGAAATAGACCGCCGGCTTGGCGCGCCTGTCGGTCAGCTCCAGGAGCCGGCTTCCCCGACCGCCCGCAAGAACGAAGGCGAGCGCATGGCGTGAAAGCGGTTCATTGACGATGGCCATTTTTGTCCTCCCTGGGAACCACAACGCATGCCCCCGACACCTTCTCTTGTCCGGAAGGCAGGGTCGAGGGCCACGGAACCGATAGTAGCGGGACGATTGGTTGATCGGAAAGTGGTATGTAAAACGGCCGAGTTTTGAAGTTTGTTCCGTCCACGGAAGGCGGTGGTTCGCTGTTCCACCGGGCCGAACGGCTGCGGCTGGCTGCAATGAACGCACATGCGCACACGAAATGAAGGCATCACCGACCGGAGCGTATTACGGTCTGGGCCCATTTCTCATGGATGCCAGTCAGCCACCGAACGCACCATATGCCATCCCAGCATATCAAGAGCGGCGGTCATGTCCCGGAATTTGGGCCGCGTGTTGGTAAACGCGGACCAGCAAAAATCACTATTTGTTCGTACAGAAAGGGTTTCTGTTCCAGGCAACGAACCGCCATGCCACCAATTATTGGCCGAATTAACGAACAGGCCTTTGGCATAACGGGGATTTGCGGCGGTAGGGGTGCTCATTGTGCGGAGCGTGTCGTCGGTCAGCAGTTGTTTCGTAGTCTTGAACCCATCGATATGAACGAAGAATGTTGTCATCTCGCTCGGTGTCGCAATCCAACCACCGTGAGAATCCATTCGGGCGACGTTCATCCCGTAAGGATCGCCCCCAGCCGGACTATAGTATTTTACCTCGTTGATCGCCCGGTCCACCAATCTGTTTCCGGCAATCTGCATTTCGGTTATTCCACAGCGCTTTAGAATGTTTTCCTTGATGAATTGTTCGTAGGTCTGACCAGTAAGTTTTTCAATCACGCGCCCAAGTATGCAGTAGCCGAAACTGGAATAGGCAAAGGATGTCCCTGGAGGGATGGCAAGAGGCATTTGCTTCAATGTCCAGGTAATTAATTCCCGATGGTTCAGTTCCTTGTTCAAGAACATTGGATCGCGAGCATCGTTTTTCCAGCCACCGGTGGTGTGAGTTAACAGATGCTCAATTGTAATTCGTGTTTCAGATCCATCGGCCGACCACGGGTAATCATCACCAAAAATGGAATTTGGTCCAAAAATGCGCTGATCCAGCTGCAATTTTCCTGCTTCGATGAGTGTGAAAATTCCGGTGGACGTAATCGGCTTCGATATGCTCGCTACGCGAAATCGATGTTGCGGCGTTAATGCTTCGCCAGTGTCACGATCTGCAACGCCGAACGCCTCAACGTAGGCAGGCTTTCCCTTGATTGCGATCGCAATCGAGAGACCCGGAACCTCATAGGTTTCCATGAAAGCGGCGGCCAACCGAGCCAATCTCTTGCGCTCATCCGGCGTCGGTGCCGAGGCGGGCTCCTGAGGAAGAGCCGGGGACGATCCGTGGACCATTCCTGCAGCACAAAGTAACGAAGTCTGAAGCAACCGTCTGCGTGAAATGGACATCGCGGCCTTTCTCAACTGAGAGCGATATCCCTAGCGTAGATTGTTTTTTTGTATTTTGCACCTGGTCCCAGAACGGCGTGAAGTGTTTAGGGTCAAGAAGGACCAGAGGGAACGTCTGCTGCTGGCGCGCCCAGCGGGCATTCGTTGCAAGCCATCAAGAACGCATCATGAATCGCAATGGCGAGAAGTTCGGCGCGCGGCGCGATAAAAAGAAAAAGGCCGGCGGGCATTACGCCGCCGACCTTGTCTTGCAACTGCCGGCTCGGGGGTCCGGTTCCGTTGCTTTGCATTTCGTCGTGCTGGATTGGTAGCGCGACGCGTCGGCGGACACCATTGCACGCGGGTATGGTTCGGCCGTCCCGAGGTAGCCTCCCCCTACGCAATTGGGATGGAGCGGGCTATCCCTTGGTTTAGGGCGCATATCGTGCGACCGGCTGACATCGTCATTTCCGGTGGGTTCGCCTCGCCGCTGGTTCTGGAATAACCGCTCCTGACGCCAAATGGCCGTTCGGCGCTGACCCGTTACGGGCCGCCCGCCTTCAACACTTCGAACACCGCGGCCGTATCCTGATCGCCCAATCCCATCGCCATGGCCTGTGTGTAAACCGGTTGCGTCATCGCAAAGAGCGGCGTTTCACAGCCGACCTCGCTGGCGAACTCCGCGATAATAGCCATGTCCTTTTTCCAGGTCGAGATCCGCATCGTTGCCGGTTCATAGAGGCGGCTTGCCATCATCGGGGCCCGCATCTGAAACATCCGCGAACCGCCCGCGCCGGGAGCGATCATCTATGAAGCCTACGCGCTCCGGCTCCTTGCCGAGCTTGGACTGAGTGACCCCTCCCCCCTCGACGAGAGCGAAACCAATTTTCACGAAGCCCTCCGAAAGGCCGAGGCGTTCGATCTGCGCCCCCTGGCGGCTCAATGTCACCTCGGGCTCGGAAAACGCTACAGATCGGCCGGCCAGAGCGGAAGCGCCGAGCAGCATCTCAATGCGGCCGCAGCCCTGTTCCAGCAACTTGGCATGCAATTCTGGCTGGAGCAGACGCAGTCGCAGCTTGCTTCATTGTCCTAGTCCAAGGTCGAAGAGAAGTGCCGGAAAAGGAAGACGCCATATCCAGCGCAAACCCCCTTGCGAGGGATTTGTTGACGGTTCGGTAATCTTCTGCATTCAAGATTCGGGCAGTTAGTTGCGTTGGAGTACCGCTTTGGAAAATCTTGACGAGCTGCGCGATCTCGCAGCGGACGTTCGCACATTCATTGAAAGTTCAAAAAACCCGGCCGCCGCATTGAGGGATGTGGTCGCGGCCTATGATGTTGTTTTGGGTATCTTCCCCTCGGAAGAGGGAATGGGCCTGCACGTCGTCAAGGGCAGCAGTTTGCTTGACCGCCTCGCTACCCTTCAGTCGAATGCCCTCTATAGTCACACCGCTATTGCCGTGCATAACCGGGAACAGGCGGTAGAGCTTCAAGCACTGGTGGCTTAAAGGCGCCCCTGGCGGGGGCGTTTTCGTGTCAGTTATCCTTTTCCTCTTTCAATTCCTTGAGATCATTCAAACTGCTTTTGACGTGCGCCGCATCGTAAGGATCCGTCGCTCCGACCTAAACGCATCATGTCCTAGCGGCGCTTCGCAGCCTTGGCTTCCGGGGCTGCTTCGCAGCCTTGGCTTCCGGGGCTGCAACTTCCAGGGCGGTGACCTCCAGTCCGCAAGCGCTGGCGAGCGCTCGCAGTTCGAGTTGAAGGGCCTCGAGCTCATGGCTATCGAGGCCTCCATCGATTGCGAGTGCGGTGACGACCGGATCCCGGATCTCGAGAGACTTACTTCTTGGCGGCTTTCTTTTTCTTGGCAGCTCTCTTCTTGGCTCTTGCTTCCCTTGCAAGGCGGTCCTTTTTTGCGGCCGCGGTCGCTTTCCACTTTTTCTCAAAATCCTTCACTCACGCCACGAACTGACGAAGCATCGCCTTCCCTTCGGCGCTCTTCGGCGTGACCGCCACCCGAATATAGGTACGGCCTGTGGTGCTTATCTTCTTGTTGACTTGAATGTACGCCATCCGCTTTCGCCCCTTCCCGTTGTTTTCAGCCGGCCCCGACCCGAGGCTGCCCCTTGCCAAGTACTTCGAATGTTATCAGCGAATTGGGAGGCGTGGAAGATGCGCGGCGCGCCGTCGAGGTCTCGCATCATGTACCAGTCCGGCGTGGCCTCGTAACTGTCTTCGATCTTGACCTTCAGGCCTCGCGCCAGCTGAACGAAGGTCCTGGCCATGTTATGCTTTCCGACCATATCGAAAATGTTGGTCGAAGACGTAAACCGGCCGACGCCGATTTCCGTGATGCAGGGAATGCCGCGCACATCCTCCTTGAGATCCACGCTGAAAACTCCGGACGCCCTTGCATCAAGCAGCTTGATAGCCCGCACGCAGGTGTCCACGACTTTCGGTTCGAAGACCGTCTTTGCCAGCCCCGCCACCGAGGAGACCCGCGATGGTTGGCTGCCCATGCCAAGATAGGAGAGCCGTTCGAAGGTCTTGATGAGCACCAGCTCGCCGTCCCTCCAGACGCTTTGGCAGCCGAAATCCCGGCCCGGCAAAAACTCCGACAGCAAAAAAGCCGTAACCGGCACGCCGCGCATCTCCTTCCAGTACCTGATCCAGCTCCGTGCCTGCTCGGCGGTCTGGACCGGCAGCGCGCCGAGCGCGCCGGCCCCGCTCCGGACGCGGCACCATAATGGTCTGCCGCCTTTGAGCTGCTGGAAGATTTTGGTGACGCTCTTCAGGTCCTCCACCGGATAGGTTTCGGGAGCGTCGATGCCGTTGCGGCGCAACAGTGAAACGAGACGGTACTTGTCGCGGGAAACACTCAGCACGGCTTCGCCTGGCAGGAACAGATATTCGCCGAGAGTCTTCCGTGCGCGCGACAGGCTCTCAACATCGGAATCAACGGTCGGAATAATGAGATGCAGGCGTTCGGTCTTCATGATCCAGCGCAGCACCTCGCTCCATTCCGGATGATCGGCGGGCGGGACGAGGTAATTCCTGTCGGCGTCGGATTTCTTCAGGGCGAACTCGTCTTCGTTGCAGCCAACGATAAAGGAAGAGCCGACGCCGGCCCGGATGCTGCGGACCAAATTGTTACTCGAACCGTTACCCGCGCTCGTAAACAGCAATCGCGCAGCCACCAACTTCTCCCGTATCGCTTAAATTATGATCTCGCCTGAAAGGAAGCTAACGATGAACCTCACGAGGGTATGCAACAAATCTTGCTGAAGCAACCAAGCATGGGCCGTATCCCACAGTGACAAGCATTCGCGAAGCTCGGAGCGGGACGAAGCTGCTGGCGCAGTAGCGGACGTTCGGCAAGCGGACGACGTGGGCCCTGCGGGGAAGGATTAGCGCTGGTATCGCACCGCTGGTGCCACGTCGATCACGCCCAGATCGACCAGGGTACGGTGAAACCGGCGTTTCCGTTCCGACGATGACGCGAAGTAGGCGCCGCCGCACTGTTCAAGCAGGCTCGCTCGCGTCGCGAAGATTTCATCCAGCGGCAGACCGGCATGCTGCAAGGCCACGGTGCCGAGAAAGGCGATATCCAGGTCCGGGCCGCGTCCACGCGGAATTCGATCAGGAAAATCATTCAAGGTTTCCATGGCGTAGAACGTGCGGAACTGCCGCCTCGCGTCCGAGCCGAGCTTGAGTTTTTTCTCGATCCGCCGGGTCATGACGGGCTGATGATCGCCATAGTGTACAATGAGTGTCGGACGCTTGGGAAAACGGGAGGAAAGCTCGGACTTGAGTCTATTCCAGGTCACGGCGGTCTCGACCAGCCGCGCGTAATACTCGGCATAATGTGCATCGGGAAGGCTCGCGGCAGCAAACGCCCGCTCGCCTTCAAAGCGCCCGGGGGCAACCAGGTTTCGGTTGTGCGGGCCGTGATTGAAGTTGGTCAGCGCATATAGAAAGCGAGGTGAGGCATCGTCGGCAATGCCTTTCATATGCGCATTGAGCGCGGCGTCCAGAAACAACGCATCCGAATTTGTGGCTTCGAATCGATCGACGTCGAAGGGCGGCTCAAAATCATCCGTGAAGAGACGCTCGTTGATGCCTATTGAACGGTAGAACCTGTCATAGCTGAGAAAGCTGCGGCGGCAGCTCGAAGTGAGCATCGTTCTGTATCCGAGCGCCGAGAGCGTCCCTGGAAGACTGCTGTGGAAGCGGCCGGCCCCGCGCTTGAAGAGAAAATAGGCGTTCGAACCAAAGCTCGCGCTTGAAAGGCCGGTCAGCAGGCTGAATTCCGATTGCCACGATCCTCCGCCGAAAATATCCACGTTGAGGCTGCCATGGAGTCCGTCTTTCGGTGACAGAAGCGATTCGACAATCGGCTCAACCGGGAGACCAAACAGGCGCGGATCGAAGATCGACTCGTGCTGGATCACGATGATGTCGGGATAGTCGAGGCTGCGCGCCGGTACGGCCGCCATCAGCGGCAGCGGGTCTTTGGCGATATCGCTCAGCGCGAGCCCGCCGGACGGCCGCCAGGAAAGGGGGTTGAGAAGCGAAGCGATGAAGCTGGAAAGAAAACAGCGGCGGAGCGCCGCATTGCGCTGGAAAGTTACCGGCCCGCCGCTCGCTTTGTAGGCCGCCACGAGGCCAATACAAGCCAAGCCGAAAAACAGGATCTGGAGTTCAAACGGGACTGGCGGTCCGCGCACGTAAATCAGGGTCGCGACCGCGGCCAGCATGAGTGCGATGCTTCCCGCCAGAGCAGCCGTCAGGGCGAGCGGATATTGCACCAATAAAAATGGAACTGTTCCCGCAAAAGCCAGCGGCAAATCGGTTGCAATGAGTTTGATCCCGCTGTGATTATATTTAACTCTCGACGCTCCGAAAATTGCCGCCGCCACGATGGATGACAACAGGATCGCGCGTTCCAGATCGCTAACGACAAACAGCAGCATTGCGGTGCACAAACACAGCGCGGCCGCAGCCAATGCAAGGTACTCAAGGCTGCGTTCCGCAAACCAAAGCACGGCGAGAGCGATCAGGATGATCAGGGCCAACGACATCTCGACAAGATGCCAGAGGAATGAATCGACGTCCACGATGGCGAAAGCGGACATT
Organism: Bradyrhizobium sp. AUGA SZCCT0182; assembly: GCF_018130185.1. NCBI lineage: Bacteria > Pseudomonadati > Pseudomonadota > Alphaproteobacteria > Hyphomicrobiales > Nitrobacteraceae > Bradyrhizobium > Bradyrhizobium sp. AUGA SZCCT0182. Next base: position 27,026 of record NZ_JAFCLY010000011.1, read on the forward strand.
CGCGAAGGACATTGAAATCTGCTAGGGGTCATCAAGATGGAGCAGACATGACCGACCCCGTCGACATCAACCGCCGGAACTGGGACGAGCGCACCGTCATTCATGCGCGCGATACCAACGGTGAATACATGCTCGACCGGTTTCGGGCTGGCGAGGATGCGCTGAGCGCGATTGAAGTAGCGGAACTCGGCGACATCAGGGGAAAGCGCGTTCTGCATCTGCAGTGCCATATCGGCCGTGATACGCTGTGCCTGGTGCGGCGCGGCGCGACGGTGACCGGGCTGGATTTTTCTCCGGCCGCGCTGGATGTGGCGCGGCGCCTGTCCGATGAGACCGGCCTGAAGGCTGACTTCGTCGAGGGGACCGTCGATCAGGCCCCTGCCCTGACGCCGGGCCCGTTCGATCTCGTCTTCACCACCTGGGGCACCATTTGCTGGCTGCCCGATATGAAGAAATGGGCAGAGACCATTGCGTCCGTGCTCGCGCCGGGTGGCGAGCTCTATTTCGCGGACGCGCACCCTACCTTCACGGTGATGGAAGAATTCGCCGGCAGGTTTGTTCCCACCTACGATTTTCAAACGCCTGCCGACCGGCCGCTACAATTCGCAAATGAGACCACCTACACCGGCGATCCCACGATCATGTCGCATCGATCGACCCGCGAGTGGATCCACTCGCTCTCGGCCGTGCTCGGCGGCCTGATCGATGCCGGACTGACGATTACGATGTTCAGGGAGCACGAGGTGTTGCCCTGGCGCGGCCTGCCAAGCCTGGTGCCGGCATCGGAAAGGCTGTGGCGGCTTGCCGATGACGTGCCGCGCATGCCGTTGTCGTATTCGGTCAGGGCCAAAAAGACTTCGTGAAGTCAGCCAAGCGCCAGATCGAAAATGGCGAGGCGTCTCGCCTCACGCGGTCTTGTATCAAGCGCTTTTGACATCAGGCCAGGCGACGACTTGTCCTGACATGACCAGCCGATCACGTCCTCCATTCTTGGCCGAATAGAGCGCCCGATCCGCTGCGGCAATCAGGGCCGCGTGCTCGGTCATGCTCTGGGCCGGGACATTCGTCGCACCGCCGAGACTGACCGTAATGAGTTTGGAAGGCGGGTTGAGCGCGTGCAGCATGCCGAGTTCAAGAAGCGCTTCACGCACCTTCTCGCCGACCTGCATGCAGCCCTCCGAATCGGTGTTGGGCAGGAGCAGCACGAACTCTTCGCCACCGTAGCGGGCTGCCAGATCTGCCGGCCTGCGAATTTGCGCGTCCAGGATCCGCGCCAGCGCGCGCAGGCAGGCGTCTCCGGCCTGATGACCATAGTGATCATTGAATTTCTTGAAATGGTCGACGTCGATCAACAACAGCGATAGCGGCGTGCCATCGCGCCTGGCGCGCGCCCATTCCTCCGACAGGCGCTCGTCGAAATGCCGTCGGTTGGCCAATCCCGTCAAGCCATCGGACGTGGCAAGCGCCGCCAGCTTGTTCTGCAAATCCTGCTGCTCTGTCATGTCGCGCGAGATTGCGACCACGCCGTCGATCTTGTTGGTCTCGGCCGCCCGCGTCACGCGCAGCGCCGTCTCGACCCAGATTTCGTTCTTCTCGCGGTGACGGACGCGATAGATGAGCCGCGCCTCTTCGGCCTCGCCGTTTTTCAATGAAGCGATGGCTTGCTCAACCCGCGGCCGGTCCTCCTCATTGATTGCCGCAAGGGCCGGCGCTCCCAGCAACTTGGCGGGGTCGTGGCCGAAAACGCGGGCGCATGATGGCGAAACGTAGAGAATCCGCTCATCCAGCCCGATACGCATCACCACATCGCTGCACTGTTCGGCCAGCAGGCGAAAATCCGCCTCCTTGGCCACAAGGGCTGCCGCCATGCGTTGGCGCTGCAGCAGGTAACGCACGAAGGCAAAGCCGGTCAGAGCGATCACCAGCAAGAGGCCTGCGACAACCGCCAGCCGTGTGAACGACTGCTGGCGCCATGGCTCCAGCACATCGTCCTGCGCCTTGGTCGCCAGAACCAAGATGGGATATCGGCTGCTCAGCTGGTAGAAGCTCAACCGCTCAAGTCCGTCCAGCGGCGATTTGAAGTAATAGACGCTGGCACTGGGGCGGTCTTTCAGGTTCCGGAACAATGGCGCCTTGGACATATCGCGTCCGACATTGCTGCCGTCTTCGTCGCGGCTGCGCGCCAGCATGATGCCATCTGCACTCAAGAGCGACACCGAGCCGTTCGGCCCGATGTCAAACCGCCGGTAGAATTGCGTGAAATAGGCCACGTCGATGCTGGTCAACACCACGCCGGCAAAACTGCCATCGGGATGATTGAAGCGACGGGACAGGGTGATGATCCACTGTCCTCCCGAACGACTCTTAACCGGCCGGCCAACCAGCGTCCCGCGGTCGGTGGAGGCGCGATGTTGTTGGAAGTAGTCGCGATCGCCGTTGTTGAGACCGGCGAGATTGATGTCTTCGGTGGTTGCGAGCCAGCGACCGGTTTCATCATAGACGAAGATGCCGCGGATACGTTGCCGGTTGTACTTGCGCGATTTGAGAAACGTCTGGATTTTTTCGACCGCGGCGGGACTGGTTCCTCCGGTCTCCATGCGGTCGGCCATTCCGGCGAGGATGGTATCAGCCAGATCAAAAGTATCTTCGGCATGCTGCGTCAGCGAACGGGCAAGGTTGGCCATGTCCACTTCTGCGTTCTTCAGGTCGACCTGCCGGGACTCCCATTCGCGCCAGCCGCTTAGCGCGAGAATTGCAACGCAAGCCAACGCCACAAATCCCGCCGCCCACAACGGGATATGTGCTTTGCCAATTTCCCGTCGGCTGGTGATCATCTTAAGGCTGCTCCGATCCGGGCAAACTTCCATGGAGGGCTTAACGCCGCGTTGCCTCTACAACAGCAACGGCGGAGTGGGTGAGCGCTTTACCCTCGCACCGGATCGGATGTTACGTAATGCGATCGTACTTCATTAACCATGGAGGTTTCTTTGGGCACGGCCCGCGGCAAAGCTGACCCAGAGGGAACCTCGTCCCCCCGGCACAAGCGGGCATCACGCGAGGCGCACAGCTACGCCGCGTTCAAGGCCTGCGCGATATCGGCGATCAGATCGGACGGGTGCTCGATGCCGATCGACAGCCGGATCGTGGAGTCGAGCACGCCGATTTTCTGGCGGATGTCGGCTGGAACGCCGGAATGCGTCATGCTCGCCGGCAGGCTGGCCAGCGACTCGGTGCCGCCGAGACTGACTGCCAGCTTGAAGATCTGCAGCGCGTTGAGGAATTTGAAGGCGGCGGCCTGGCCGCCGACAATGTCGAACGAGAACGTCGAGCCCGCGCCGGTGCATTGCCCTGCGAACAGACGCCCGGCCGGCGAGTTCGCATCGTGGTGGCCGAGGTAATGGACATGCGCCACCTTGGCGTGGTCGCGTAGAAAATCCGCCACCAGCCGCGCGTTGGCGTCGGCCTTTTCCATGCGGATGCTCAAGGTCTCGAGCGACCTGGAAAGCATCCAGCAGGAATGCGGGTCGAGCTGGGTGCCGATGGCGCCGCGCAGCGCCTTGATGTCCTTCATCAGGGCTTTCGAGCCGAGCGCCGCGCCCGCGATCAGGTCGGAATGGCCGCCGATATATTTGGTCAGCGAGTACAATGACAGATCCGCGCCGTGTTCGATCGGCCGCTGAAACACCGGTCCGAGCAGCGTATTGTCGCACGCGACGATCGGCGTGTGATCCTGCGCCTCGCCAATGTTCTCGGCGACGCGGCGGACCATCGCGATATCGACCAGTCCGTTGGTGGGGTTAGCCGGGGTCTCGATGAAGATCATCGAAACCCGTCCCTTGCGCATGGCGTCCTCCGCCGCCAGCTGCACCGCGGCCTCGTCGATGCCGTCGGCAAAACCCACCGAGCCGATCGAGAGCCCCGCAAGCGTTTTCGTGAACAGGGTTTCCGTGCCGCCATAGAGCGGTTGCGAGTGCAAGATGACGTCACCGGGGCGGACGAAGGCGAGGATCGCCGTCGAAATCGCCGACATGCCGGACGAGAACAGCGCGCATTTCTCGGTGCGCTCGTAGACCGCAAGCCGGTCCTCGACGATCTCGCTGTTGGGATGATTGAACCGCGAATAGACCAGGCCGGCGCCCATCCCCTCGGGCGGCTCGCGCCGGCCCGAGACGAAATCGAAGAAATCCTGACCGTCTTCGGCGGTCCGAAACACGAAGGTCGAGGTCAGGAACACCGGCGGCTTGACGGCGCCTTCCGACAATTGCGGATCGTAGCCGTAGTTCAGCATCAGCGTTTCCGGATGCAGCATGTGGTTGCCGATGTGGGTCTTGGACGGAAACGGTTTCACCATGGCCTGCCTCGCTGGCTGCATTCAGAAACGTTCCCCTTTGTGGGGGTCGTCGGCAAGCGCCGGTAGTGTTGGATATGACGGCATCCAACGACTCGGGTCACCGATCTCTGGGGCAGCCTAGCAACATCCGGGGCTGAATTCACTGCGTTCGAAACAGTTTCCGGGCAAGGCGATCACTGCGCCGGTGCGAGCAACTGTCGCAGCTGGGGCCGGCAAAACCGGCGCGAGGCACGAAGTATTGTTCACCTCAGCCTGGTCAGCGCTCGGACCGCATATACGGACTGTGCTCAGTCACATGCTTGAGTTCCGGCGCAGCGTCCATCGCCTGGGTCACGTGCTGCGCTATATTGGTTCGCTTCGTGCTGGCCGGATTGCCCACAAACGCCCACATGACCACGCCAATTGCGAGCGTCGCGCCGCTGATCACCCCGATGTCTCGCTTCATTGCGATCTCCCGTTTTTGTTTTCGGGTGTGCGCAAATCAAGCCAGCGGCTCGTGGTCGAAGTATGGCTAATCCAAGATAGGCCGGCCTATCGCGGCAATGTGATGGCTGAACCGCGACAGCGCTCAGCTCTTGCTTGGCGTGGCCGCGTCCGCAGACAATTTGCCGAGCATGACGGTGAGTTCCTCATCGGCGCTGATGATCGTCTTGTTGCTGTCTCCCTCGCCCGGTGCAGGATCCACTGCAGTCGGCGGCTCGGCGGGTGCGCCAATAGCTTCCAGTCGTCTGGCCGGTTCGACCGGCGAGGAAGCGGAATCGGACGATTTTTCGGAAAGCTTTAATGTCGGCTCCCGCAAAGGCGTCGATGGCCGATCCGGCCGACGGGCCGCCGTCGCACTGCCAACCGGATTGGGCGGCCTGGCGTCGACAGCCAGCCTGCCATTGCCACGCGGCACAACACTCTTGCTTGCTCTTCCGATGATGCCGTCAACGATGGCGGGAAGGCGCTGCTTGTCGATGTCAGCGAGGTATTCGCCGGCTAGCTCGTCCACATATTGCTGGCCGTAGTCGGCCAACACGGAGGTTATCCGCGCGAGATCGACATCGCTTTCAACAAGCTGACGCCATGCCTGCCTGTCATAGGAAACCGCCGGTGGGCTTATCGGCTTCGGGGGTTCGTCGTAAGAGACGACCGGTTCAGGGACCTTAGGCTGCGCCAAGCGCTCATCGGCTGGCGCGCGGCTTAACGTTGCGACACTCACCCGCCGTCGCTTGTTCTCTGCCACCAGGAGTGACAGCAGGCCGACGCCCATCAGCAGGAACCCAACCGTCGCCCATACCAGAGTGGCGCAAAGCAGAGCCCCGGCAATCAGCAATATCCACCCGGCAACGCGCACTAACAGGCTTTCTTGGCGACAAGGGCCAAATTCAATTGCTAAACACGAGCGCTAATTCTCAACGCTTCCGGCAAGCTGCGCAACACAAGATTACCGCCACATCCGGTGACGGCCGGGCGGCGCTTTCGTTCGCCGATCCAGCCGTCGCGGGCGCGCTCAGTTCTGCTACGCGCCGGTGACGCGCCAGATCACGTCGCCGACATCGTCCGCCATCAGGAGCGACCGGCCGTCGGGACCGACCACCACCCCGACCGGTCGTCCATAGGATTCCTTCTCGTCGGGTGCGAGGAAGCCGGAGAGAATATCCCGCGCCGGCCCTGACGGACGCCCGTTCTCGAACGGCACAAAAACGAGCTTGTAACCGCTCAGCGTGCTGCGGTTCCAGGAGCCGTGCTGGCCGATCGCCATGCCATCGGGAAAACCCGGCAGCGTGCCAGCGGGCACCCAGCAAAGACCGAGCGACGCGGTGTGACCGCCGAGCGCATAGTCCGGCGTGATCGCCCTGGCGACCGCGGCCGGATCCTGCGGCACCCGGTCGTCCACCGTCTGGCCCCAGTAGCAATAGGGCCAGCCGTAGAAGCCGCCATCGCGCACCGAGGTCAGGTAATCCGGCGGCGTCTCGTCGCCGAGACCGTCGCGCTCGTTGACGACAGTCCAGAGCACGCCGGTCTGCGGCTCCCAGGCCATGCCCACCGCATTGCGCAGGCCGCCGGCAAAGATGCGGCTGGAGCCACTGGCAAGATCGAGCTCATGGATCGCGGCCCGGCCCTCTTCCACCTCCATGCCGTTGTCGGCAATGTTGGTGAGCGAGCCAACACCGGCGTAGAGCTTCTTGCCATCCGGGCTCGGCAGCAGGCTCCGCGTCCAATGCCCGCCCGGCTTGAAGGTGACGAGTTTGCGCCCTGTTGCCGTGATGCGATCGGCGTTCGCCACATAGGGGAACGCCACCACGCCGTCGGTGTTGCCGACATAAAAGGTGTCGCCGAGCAGCGCCATGCCGAACGGCTGGTTCAGCCCCTCCATGAAAACCCCGCGCTTTTCGGCGACGCCGTCGCCATCCGCATCGCGGAGCAGCGTGATGCGGTTCGCGCTATCGCCAAGCGCCGCGGCCCGTCGCATCGTGGCCTGCATTGCATAGCCGAACACGTTTCTGACCGGACCTGCGACCTGGTTCGATTCCGCAATCAGGACATCGCCGTTTGGCAGCACGTTGATCCAGCGCGGATGTTTCAGGCCGGTCGCAAATGCATTGACCTTGAGCCCCGGTGCTGCCGTCGGCTTCTGCCCGTCGTCCCAGCCCCTCGCCGACGGCATCTTGAGCGTCGGAATGGCGCCCTGCGGCTTCGCTTCCGGCACCACGGGCGTGCTGCCCCAGGCAGGCGCAGGCGCCGCGCCCTGCAGTTTGCGCCAAAACAGCGCCCCAGCACCGATCAGCGCGACGATGCGCGCAAAAATTGCAGAAAAGTTCATGACATTCCCCATTGGATCGCGCGCACACTAGAGCAAGATCGGTCCTGATCAAATCAGAACCGATCTTGCCCTAGATCCCTGTTCTTGACGCGTTTTCTTGACGCGAACCGGTATCCACTTCGCTCGAAAACGCTATAGCCGACGTCTCTGTGCGTTGAAACCTCGCGCGCTGAACTGCAAGTCTGGATTGCGTCGAAAAAGCAGGTCGTGAAACGCCGCCCGATGCTGTAAAAGCTGATCCGCTGTCAAAGCTCAATCTGCGGAGGGTCACGCTCGGCGAGGAACCCGCGAATAATGAACGGGATTTATCGATGAGCGTCGGACTGATCGCCCTTCTCGACGATATCGCGGCGATCGCAAAGGTGGCAGCGGCTTCCCTTGACGATGTGGTCAGCCAGGCCGCCAAGGCGGGGGTAAAGGCGGCCGGCGTCGTCATCGACGATACCGCGGTCACGCCTGGTTACGTGATCGGCTTCGCGGCCAAGCGCGAACTGCCGATCGTGGGCAAGATCGCGGCCGGATCGCTTCGCAACAAGCTCCTGATCCTGCTTCCCGTTGCGCTGGCGCTCAGCTACTTCCTGCCCTCGGCGATCACGCCGCTGCTGATGTTTGGCGGGGCCTATCTCTGCTACGAAGGCGTTGAAAAACTGTACGAAGCCGTCATGCCCCATCATGCGCACCAGCATGAGGCCGAGCTCGGCACGGTGGCGTTGCAGGCGCAGACGCTCGAGGACCAGAAGGTCGCGAGCGCCATCAAGACCGACTTCATCCTGTCGGCGGAGATCATGGCGATCACACTGGCGGCCCTGCCCGCTGGGAGCATCCTGAAGCAGGCCATTGTGCTGGCGGTGGTCGCAATCGGAATCACCGTCGCGGTGTATGGCCTGGTGGCTCTGATCGTGAAGGCGGACGACGCCGGCGTGGCGCTGGCGCGAAACGACAATGTTTCGGTCATTGCCAGTATCGGCCGCGGATTGGGACATGCTCTTGTCCGGGGCATGCCCGTCTTCCTGATATTTCTCAGCGCCGTCGGCACCGCCGCCATGATCTGGGTTGGCGGCGGCATCATCTTGCATGGCATCGAGGCGTACGGCCCGCCTTCGATCGGTCATGCCGTCCACGCCGCGACCAACGCTGCGGCTCACGCCTTGCCGGCGGTCGCCGGTTTGCTCAAATGGATCGTCGAGGCGGCCATCTCAGGCGTGATCGGTCTGGTGGTCGGCGCGGCGTCAATCCCGATCATCGGATATGCCGTGGCGCCCGCCTGGAAACGCGTGAAGCGGCTTCTGCCGGGCTGACAACAAAAAGATCGGCCCAGCAGACCAGCCCACGGCGTCACGCATACTGCGATTATGGGATGCAGGTCCCGCCACGGTGCCCCGGCGTAAACAGGGCGCCGCAGAGCGAGCCACCGGTAACCCAGACCCCAAACCCGTAGCCTCCAACCGTAATTTCGATTCCGACGTAGCGCTTGTCGACGACGACGGTGACTGCGCCACCGTTCACGGCATCGAGTTCGTCCATGGTCAGTTCGTTGATTTCCTTGCTCATGTCGCGCTCCCATAGCGGCGGGGGAATTCCCGACCTCCAACGACTGCAACGTTAGGATGCTGCAAGGATTGCTGCCGTGACGAATATCACGAATGCCCGGCGCGCCCTTCCTGCCGGACGGGCCAGGGCAGCGCGCGTTGATCCGCGTTATTCCGACTTGCTGGTCTCTTGCGTTGCAGGATTCGCCGCAACCGCAGGTCCGCCGCCGAGCAGCCTTGCGAGGCTGCGGGCGCGCTTTGTGTCGATGCTGACATAGGCGGTCATGCCGGCGCGCAGCGGCGGCTCGCCTGATCGTTCAACCAGCTGCAGCCGCACCGGCAGGCGCTGCACGACCTTGACCCAATTGCCTGAGGCGTTTTGCGCCGGCAGGATCGCAAACTCCGCGCCGGTCGCCGGGCTGATGCTCTCCACCACGGCGTCCCAGGTAACGTCGGGATGCATATCCAGCACGACCTTGGCCTTCTGCCCCACCGTCACATAGGTCAGGTCGGTCTCCTTGAAGTTGGCCTCCAGCCAGGGCCTGCGGTCGGTGACCAGCGCGAACAGCGGCGTCTGCGCCTTGACCTGCTCGCCGAGCTGCAGCTTGAAATTGACCACCACGCCCGCCTTCGGCGCCTTGATCTCGGTATAGGCAAGGTCGAGCGCGGCACGATCGCGCACCGCCAGTTTTTCGCGCACCGCCGCGAACTGATCCGTCGGCCGGTCGGGCTTGCCGCCGAGGGCTGCTTCGACGCGCGCGATGCGCTGGTGCAGCACGGCGACGCGATCTTCGCCTTCCTGCTCCTCGCTGTTGGTCTGCTCGACCTTCGCGGTCGAGGCGACGCCGCGTCCGGACAGCTCACGCTGGCGCCTGGCCAGGGACTGGAGATACGCCAGCTTGTTCTCCGCCTCCTTTGTCTCGGCCCGGATCTCGCGCAGGCTGGCCTTGAGCTGCTCGACGGCGGCGCGCGCGGAATCAATTTCCGCTTCGGCCTTGGCGAGCGCCAATTGGTATTGCGTCGGATCGAGGCGAAGCAGCACGTCGCCGGCGGCGACGGCCGAATGATCGCGGATCCGCAACTCGGTGATACGGCCCTGAACCTCGCTGGCGATCTGGGCGATGTCCGCCTTGACGAACGCGTTCTCGGTCGAGATGTGGCGGCCGCCCTGCAGCCAGAAGGCCAGCGCGCCCACCAGGACCAACAGAGGCACGCCGACCAGCGCCAATCGCTTCATCCGCTTGGTCATGGCGCGGCCCTGCCGTTGAGCCGGCCTGTCGCCAATGGAACTCGCTTTCGCGGGGCCGTCGCCAACTCGCCCCGCGCGGCCTCGCCGTCATCGGCCGACACCAGGGTTTTCTTGATGCGCTGCAACAGGGCCATCAGCTGTTTGCGCTCGGATCCTGCGAGATCGGCGAGCCCGGCATCGACCGTGTCCTCGGCGACGCGCCAGATGCGCTTGTGGACCCGCTCGGCCTCCTTGGTCAGATAGACGCGCTTGACGCGGCGGTCGTCCGCTTGCGTGCGGCGTTCGACCCAGCCATTGGCCACCAGGCGGTCGATCATGCGGCCGGCGGTGGCCTTCTCGACCTCCATCATCTCGGCCAGTTCGGAATGCGAGGCGCCGGGACGGCGGTGCAGGCGGGTCAACACCAGCCATTGTGCCCGCGTGATGCCGAGGCGGCGCACGCGGCGATCGAACTCGGTCCGCAACAGGCGGGCAACGTCCGAAATCACAACCCCAATATATTCGTCGGTATTCGGCATGGCGCTGTTGTGGCAGCCCTGAAATTAGTAAGCTAGGTTAGTATCTGACATCAGCTGCCGCAAGGGACATCACCCTGAGTTCCACCAGCATGGAGGCCGAGGACCCTGCCGGGACCATGTCAACGGCGCAGCGATATTTGACGCTGATGACGGTCGTGCTCGGCTCTTCGCTGTACGGCACGGCGCTGCTGACGACGTCGACCATCCTGCCGCAGATGCAGGGCGCGCTGTCGGCGACCCAGGACGAGGTCGCCTGGGTGATGACCTTCAACATCCTGGCGACCGCGGTCGTGACGCCGATGACCGGCTGGCTGGTGTCCCGCTTCGGCAGCAGGCGCGTGATGGTGTGGTCGGTCGGATGGTTCACGCTGGCGACGCTGCTGTGCGGCATGGCGCAATCGCTCGAGGGGCTGGTGCTGTGGCGCATCCTGCAGGGCGGCGCCGGGGCGCCGCTGGTACCGCTGTCGCAGTCGATCCTGTTCGCGACCTTCCCGCGCCGCCAGCACTCGATGGTGATGTCGATCTTCGGCATGGCGGTCGCGGTCGCGCCGGTGTTCGGCCCGGTGTATGGCGGCTATCTCGCCGAGGCGCATAGCTGGCGCTGGTCGTTCTACATGCTGGTGCCGATCGGGATTGCGGCCACGATCGGCATGGCCTGGACGCTGCCCTCCGACAACCAGTTGACCAAGGTCCGCTTCGACTGGACCGGCTTCCTCGCGCTGGCGACCGCGCTGGCGGCCATTCAGCTGGTGCTCGCTCGCGGCGCACGGCTGGACTGGTTCGACTCGACCGAGATCGTGGTCGAATGCCTGATTGCGGGCATCGCGTTCTATGTTTTTCTCATCCACAGTCTCGACGCCCGCAATCCGTTCGTGAACCTGAAACTCCTGACCGACCGCAATTATGCGATCGGGCTGGCGCTGGTGACGATCTACGGCATGCTGAACTTCACGCCGATGGTGTTGCTGCCGCCGCTGCTGCAGCAGCAGGCCGGTTATCCCGACGCATTGGTCGGACAGGTGATCGGATCGCGCGGTCTCGGAATGCTGGTCGGCTTCATGATCGCCGGCTTGATGAACCGGCTCGATCCGCGCCTCACCATGGCCTTCGGCTTTGGCCTGCAGACCGTGGCGGGGCTGTGGATGCTGACCTTCGACCTCAACGTCACGATGGAGATCCTGGTCATCAACAGCATGATCCAGGGATTTGCGGTCGGCGTCGTCTGGGTGCCGATCACGGCGGTGGCGTTCGGAACGCTGGACGCCAAGCATTATGCGGAAGCATCCGCGATCTTCCATTTGCTGCGCAATATCGGTTCGAGCTTCTTCATCTCGCTGTCGATCGCCGAAATCGTGCGTACCTCGGGCGCCAATTACAGCCGGATGACCGAGATGATCTCACCCTATAACCGCGCGCTGACGACGCCGGGCCTTACCGGCGGGTGGAATTTCGACACCGTGCCGGGCCTTGCCAAGGTGGCAAAAGAGATCGCCCGCCAGTCGATGATGATCGGCTATCTGAATGCGTTCACGATGTACACGGTGACGTCGGGCCTCGCCGTCATCTTCGTCCTGATGGTGCGGGGCCGCAAGACGGCGGCTTGATGCGAGCTAGATCACCGGGTTCTTACGGGCGTCGGCCGTCGCGTTTCCGTGATAAGTTTTTCGCGGAACGGCTTTGATGAAACAATTCTGTCCACCGACGAAGCCATTTTAGTGATCTGGCGAACACTTCCTGAAACCATTGTCAGGCATACTGAGGCGTTCCTGAACAAGCAATTTCACCAGACCAGCGGTGGCATCCTCAACGAAGTGGAACACGCCATGCTTTCAGAAAAATTCTTTCTGCTGTTGGAGACCCTCCGGAGTGAGGCCGAGCGAAGCCCGACCTATTCGGACGGCAGCACCCGGGTGATCAGCACCTCGCCGCACGTCCCGGTCCAGCTGCCTGCCGCCGACCGGAAGTAGAGCGCGCTTGCGCCAGTCGCGACGTCTCGCGACGTTCAAACGCACGACGCCGCACCTGTCCGGCGCGGCGTCGCTTGCGGCAACCTTGGCCGACCGATCAACCGACGTTCTTGGGGCCGATCGGGAAATCGCCCTTCGGGCCCGGCTTCGGGTCGAGCGTTCCATCCGCGATGCAGTAGCCGATTCCCAATGCAACGCCCAAGGCGATGAAGGGAAACCAGCCGCCGCTGACCTGGTCCAGCTTGGCATCCGGCAACGGCGCAAGGCCGTCGGCGTTCAGAGTTGCTTGCGTGTTGGCCATCATTGTCTCCTTCAATAGGCCGTCCATCCCTCGACGCCCATCCAAGGGACCGAGATCGTCGAGGGTCGGCATCGAGGCTGACCAAAACCGGATGTTTGTGCTGTGATCGGAATCACGGTGTCATCGAGCGAGTGCGCTCGACCCGAGGGCAAAGCAAAAACGCGGCGCCGAGGGCGCCGCGTTTCGTTTTCTCCCATTTCATTCGCCGTCATTCCGGGGCGTCCGAAGGACGAACCCCAGGTGCGCAATTGCGCACCGGGGAATCTCGAGATTCCGGGTTCGCTTCGCGCCCCGGAATGACGGCGCAACTAGCGCCGTCAGCTCGCCACCGCCGACGACGGCATGTCGCGCTCGCGCTTCATGACGATCTTGTTGAGCGCGCCGAGATAGGCTTTTGCCGAAGCGACCAGCGTATCCGGATCTGACGCCTTGGAGGTCATTGAGCGGCCTTCATGGGCTAGCCGCACCGAGACCTCGGCTTGCGCGTCGGTGCCTTCCGTGACCGCGTGGACCTGGTACAGCTCGAGCTTGGCCTCGTGCGGCACCAGCGCCTTGATGCAGTTGAACACTGCATCGACCGGGCCATTGCCTTCGGCCTCCTCGATCTTGGTCTGGCCGCCAATGTCGAGCTTCATGGTGGCGCGCTGCGGCCCATGGGTGCCCGCGATGACCGTCAGCGACGTCAGCTTGATGCGGTCATGCGAGTTGGCGATTTCCTGGTCGACCAGTGCCTCGATGTCCTCGTCGTAGATGTCCTTCTTGCGGTCGGCCAGCGCCTTCATCCGCACGAAGGCGTCTTCCAGCTGGTTGGCGCCGAGCTTGTAGCCCATCTCCTCCAGCTTGTGCACGAAGGCATGACGTCCGGAATGTTTGCCGAGCACCAGCGACGACTTCTTCAGGCCGATCATCTCGGGGCGCATGATCTCGTAGGTCGAGGCGTCCTTCAGCACGCCGTCCTGATGGATGCCGCTTTCATGGGCGAACGCGTTACGGCCGACGATCGCCTTGTTGTACTGCACCGGGAACGAGGTTGCCGCCGACACCAGTTTCGAGGCCCGCGTCAGCATTGTGGTGTCGATCTTGTTCCACCACGGAAACACGTCGTTGCGGACGTTCATCGCCATCACGACTTCTTCCAGCGCGGCGTTGCCGGCCCGCTCGCCGATGCCGTTGACGGTGCATTCGATCTGGCGCGCGCCGCCGGCGATACCGGCCAGCGAATTCGCCACGGCCATGCCGAGGTCGTTGTGGCAGTGCACGGAGAAGACCGCCTTGTCGGAATTCGGCACCCGCTCGATCAGCGTGCGCATGAAGCGGGTGTATTCCTCGGGCGTGGTGTAGCCGACGGTGTCCGGAATGTTGACCGTGGTGGCGCCGGCCTTGATCACGGCCTCGACGATGCGGCAGAGATAATCCATCTCGCTGCGGGTGGCATCCTCGGCCGACCATTCGACGTCGTCGATCTGGTTGCGGGCGCGGGTGACGTTGGCGATCGAGAGCTCCATCACCTGCTCGGGCGTCATGTTCAGCTTGACGCGCATGTGCAGCGGCGAGGTCGCGATCACGGTATGGACGCGGCCGCGCCTGGCGAATTTCACCGCTTCGGCGCAGCGGTCGATGTCCTTCGGATTGGCGCGCGACAGACCTGCGATGACAGAGTTCTTGGAGCGGCGGGCGATCTCGCTGACCGCCTGGAAGTCGCCTTCGGAGGTGATCGGGAAGCCGGCCTCGATGACGTCGACGCCCATGTCGTCGAGCATCTCGGCGATCTCGATCTTTTCCTCGAACGTCATGGTGGCGCCGGGGCACTGCTCGCCGTCGCGCAAGGTGGTGTCGAATACGATTACGCGGTCCTTCTCGGACTTATTGGCTGTGGTCATCTGCAACTTCCTTTGGGTGGTGCGCCGTTTTTTGGGCGCTGAAGGGTTCCTTGATCTCACGCAACCCCTGAGTGCCCAGGCGCAACCGCCCAGACGGCCCTCAGGGGCCGATAAGAAGCAGAAGCCCGCCAATAAGGAGGGTGGGCAAGGACGCAGCCGGAATCGCGCAGGTACGAACGGCCGAGGCCGATCCACCCTGAACTCCAACATTTTCGCTGCGAATCAGCATTGCCAGACCCTTGAGGAGACGAAATCCTTAGCCAAAACCATTGACAGTTCGTTGCCGGGACCACGTTCCATGGCCGTTCTAGACGAGAAATATGGCCGGCCGCAATGCCAAAAGATGGTCAGGATGGATGACCTAACGGGGCAAAAGCATCGCAGGGTAAACGGCGCCCTCCCCTTAGCATCCCCCGGACACGCAGCCGTGAGGGGTCAGCCTCCCCTTCCCCGTCGTTGCGCCGGGTTGAAAGCCAGGGCGCGCGAACCATCTCTAGCCAGGGTGGAGATTTGTAAAATGGAGCGGCGCATGAGCCCTCGGTTTCTCCTGCTGACCTTGCTGGCGGCCTTTGGCCTTGCGGTTCTGTTTGCAACGCTCACAACGGTCCGGCAGTTGCACATCCAAACGTCCGCGATCACACAACCGCTGCACCGGGGTTGAGCGCCGCGGATACGCCTTACGCGGATGCCACATTTGTTCCACCATCCCTGAGCGCTTAAAGCCGCATGGTGATACGCGGATGCCGACTGTATGACCGGTGATCGGTTCATGGACGGGGCACGCGTTTGGACAGGTTTCAGATCGGTAGTCACATCATTGCGCTGGCCGCCGCCTTCGCGCTCGCGGTGCCGATCGGCTGGGATCGCGAGAAGCGCGCACGAAGCGCCGGCTTAAGGACGTTTCCGCTCGTCGCCCTGGCCAGTTGCGGCTTCGTGCAAGCCAGCGAAAACCTGCTCGTGCACTCCCCCGACGGCATGGCGAAAGTCATCGAAGGGCTGATTACAGGCATCGGCTTCATCGGCGGCGGCGCCATTCTCAAACAGGGCACCTCCGTTCACGGCACCGCGACCGCGGCAAGCCTGTGGGCGACCGGCGCGATCGGCGTCTCCGTCGGCCTCGGCAGTTATGACGTCGCCGTCACGGTTGCCATTTTCACCTTCCTGACGTTGCGCCTCCTGACGCTCGTCAAGGATGAGAGCGATGAAGGCGAAGGCGGCAAACCCGATCGGACCTGACGGGGTGACAGCTGAAGGTGCATTGTTGCGTTAGCCGCTGCCTCAACTTTTGCGTAAAGCCGGTTTATGGACGTAAGCTGCCGGTACCGATCCGACAGGAGGCTGTCTCATGCCAAAGAAGGGGGTTACGGGCCATGACGAGTGGGTGGTGACCCAGGCACTCGCCACGGCCCTGGTCGCGCTCGAACAGCTTCCGGAGAAGATTCAGCCGCGACCCCATATGGAGGATCTTCGGAAACTCCTGATTGCCGGCTGCGCCCCCGGTAGCGAGGGTCTGCATCTGGCCCAGGCGAAGTGCCGGTTGTTCCCACAAACCGACCCGGAGACGATCTACCGGGAGTACGGCCTGGAGGGTGGTCGGGACTGAGGGTCAGTAGGATGGGTAGAGCGCAGCGAAACCCATCATCTCACCCGCGGAAGCCTCGATGGGTTTCGCTGCGCTCTACCCATCCTACTTCTTCGCAACCTCGCCCTTCTCCTCCGCCAGCAGCGCCTCACGCACCTGCTTGAACTCGCTGCGGTCGGCCTTGTCGACCTCGGGGAAACGCAAATCCAGCCGGTCGAGCGCGCTGACGATGGTCGAGCCGATCACGACGCGGGCGAACCATTTGTGGTCGGCCGGCACCACATGCCATGGCGCGTGGCGCGCCGACGTGTGACGGATCATGTCCTGATAGGCGGCCTGGTACTTTGCCCACAGCTTCCGCTCGGCAATATCGGCCAGCGAGAATTTCCAGTTCTTGGCGGGCTCGTCCAGCCGGGCGAGAAAGCGCTCGCGCTGCTCTGCCTTGGAGATGTTGAGGAAGAATTTCAGGATCACGGTGCCGTTGCGCGCGAGGTAACGCTCCATGGCCGAGATATCCTCGAACCGTTCGCGCCAGATATTCCCAGTCACCAGCTTTTTCGGAATCTTCTGCTTGCCGAGAATCTCGGTGTGCACGCGCACCACCAGGCATTCCTCGTAATAGGAGCGGTTGAAGATGCCGATCCGGCCGCGCTCGGGCAGCGCGATCATGCTGCGCCAGAGAAAATCGTGGTCGAGCTCCTTGGTCGACGGCTGCTTGAACGAGGTGACCTCGCAGCCCTGCGGGTTGATGCCGTCGAACACGCTCTTGATCGCCGAGTCCTTGCCGGCGGCGTCCATGCCCTGAAACACCAGAAGCATCGACCAATTGTCCTGCGCGTAAAGCTTTTCCTGATACTCGCTCAGCCGCTTGCGATTGGCCTCGATGATCTTCTCGCCCTTGTCTTTGTCGAGACCGCCCTTCTCGCTGGTCTTGTGCGATTTCAGGTGAAACTCTCCTCCGTCAACGCGAAACGGGGCGACAAAGGGTTTTAGCGTATCGCCAAGCGGTTGCTGTGATTTCTTGCTCATGAGGCTACGGGCTTCTTCCTGGGTTGCGTCTTGAACCGATCCATGACGCTACCAAGAATGCCCTTGGGAAGGAATATGATGAACAGCACCAGCAGCACGCCGTAGACCAGATTGTCCCAGCCCACCGCCTTGGTCCCGAACCAGATGCGCAAAAATTCGGCAAGCAGGATCGTGATGATGGCTCCGACCGTCGGCCCGAACGACACGTAGACGCCGCCGACGATGACGGCGAACACCATCTGCAGCGACACCGCAATGCCGCTGACCGTGTCGGGCGAGATGAACATCTGGTACTGGCAGTACAGCGCGCCCGCCAGCGCCGTCATCAGCGCACTGATGATGGTGATCTTGAGCTTTTCGAAGGTCACGTTGACGCCGGCGGCGGCCGCCGCGTCCTCGTCGTCCGAGATCGCCTCCATGGCGTAGCGGCTCATGCTGCGGTCGACCCATTGCCAGATCAGAAGTCCGACCACCCAGACGAACAGCGCGATCAGATACCACGTCGTCTTGTCGTCGAACTGCAGCGCCAGCAACTGGCTGCCCTTGGTGCGGTTCGGCGTGTAACCGAGCGAGCCGCCGGTGTAGTCGCGCGTCGCGGTAATGACCTGCAGCACGATGCCGGACAGCGCCAGCGTGACCAGCACGAAATAATGCCCGGTGATGCGGTAGCGGAAGCAGGGATAGGCGACGATGACCGCGAGCAAACCCGCGCACACCATGCTGAGGGGAATTCCGATCCACGGCGAGACGCCGAGATGGTTCCAGAGCAGCGCCGTGACGTAGGCGCCGACTCCCATGAAGCCGCCATGGCCGAGCGACACCAGGCCGAAGCGGCCCATGATCGACCACGACGTGTAGGCGAACGACCAGATCAGGATCAGCACCAGGATGTGCAGATGATAGGGCTGGCGATAGACGAAGGGCAGCGCGATCAGCGCCGCTATTCCGACGACCCAGGCAATGGTTCGCGCGTTCACGAGCGCCTCGCGAATAGGCCCGCGGGCCGGATGAACATCATGACGATGAAGAAGGCGAAGGCGAGCACGTAGCCCCATTCGAGGTCGGAGAACAGGCCGCCGAGCGAAATGATCTCGGCGAACACGAACGCCGCGATGAAGCCGCCCACAAAGTTGCCGAGCCCGCCGAGCACGCAGATCAGGAAGGTGATCGGCCCGAACGACAGGCCGACAAAAGGATGCACGTCGTATTGCAGCACGAGGAGACAGGCAGCCAGCCCCGCCAGCGCCCCGCCCAGCGCCGAGGTGACGAGGTAGATGCGCTTGGTGTCGACGCCCATCAGCGACATGATCTGGCGGTCCTGCGAGATGGCGCGGATCGCGGTGCCGGTATAGGTGCGTGTCATGAAGAAATAGACGCTGACCATGCCGATCAGGGCTGCGGCAAAGGACAACAGCCGCGAATAGCTGAAGTGCATCTCGCCGAGCGCCAGTACCGGCAGGCGGATGCCGAGATTGCGGAAGTCGATGCCGAAGGCGACAGTGGCAAAGCTCTGCAGGATGAACAGCACGCCGCCGGTGGCGAGCAGCTGGTTGATCGGCGGCGCGGTGAGCAGCGGCGCGATCACGATGTAGTGCAATGCTGCCCCCAGCAGCGCCACCAGCAAAATGGTCAGCGGCGCCGCCGCCCAGTACGGCAGGCCGTAAAACTGGACCAGATAGTACATGCCGTACATGCCGATCATGACCAGCTCGGCATAGCAGATCCAGGTCACGTCGATGACGCCGAAGATCAAATTGAGCCCGAGCGCCAACAGCGCCAGCACCCCGCCGAGCAGGATGCCGTTGACCACGGCTTCCAGCAGATAGATGTCGAAGATATCAAGAAATCCCTGCATCGCTTTGCCCTAGACCGTGACGACATTTGGTTGAGTTGGCGCAGCCGTCATCCCCGGATGAGCGCATTCGCGCTCACTCGGGAGGAGCGAGCGCAGCGAGCCTCGAAGGATGGGCCACGGGTACTTATCCTTCGAGGCGCGCAAGAGCGCGCACCTACGGGTGAACGCAATTGCGTTCATCCCGGGGATGACGAGAGACTGTCTGAACGCGCCAAACGTCATCATGCTAAACCCCGAGATACGCCTGCTTGATCGTATCGTTGCTCATCATCTCCGCCGAGGTACCGGACGCGCGGATGCTGCCGGCCTCGAGCAGGTAGGCGCGATCGACCACGCGCAGCACCTGCTGCACGTTCTGCTCGACGATCAGCACCGTCAGCCCGCTGGCGCGGATCCGCTTCACCAGCTCGAACACCTGCTGAACCACGACCGGCGCCAGACCCGCCGACGGCTCGTCGAGCAGCAGCAGTTTCGGGTTCGACATCAGCGCGCGGCCGATCGCGCACATCTGCTGTTCGCCGCCCGACATGGTGCCCGCCATCTGGCTGCGGCGTTCCTTCATGCGCGGAAACAGGTCGAACACGAATTCCAGCCGCTCGGCATATTTGGCGCGGGCGCCTTCCATGTAGGCGCCCATCTTCAGATTGTCGTCAACCGTGAGCCGCGGAAACAGCCGGCGGTTTTCCGGCACATGCGCGATGCCGAGGCTGACGATGCGATGCGCCGGGGTCGCCAGCACGTCGGTGCCTTCCATCGAGATCGAGCCTCTGGTGGGCCGGATCAGGCCGGAGATCACCCGCATCAGCGTGGTCTTGCCGGCGCCGTTGGGGCCGATCACGCCGACCGCCTCGCCCGCCTTGACGTCGAGGCTGACACCGAACAACGCCTGGAAAGTGCCGTAACCCGCATCGACCGATTTCAATTCGAGCATGCCTAGTCCCCTGCCCGCCGGCGCGCTTCCCCGGCCGCGGCTAGAGTCGAATCCGCATCGGTGCCGAGATAGACCTCGATCACGCGGGGATCGCTCGACACCGCACTCGGCAAGCCTTCGGAAATCTTTTCGCCGTGGTCGAGCACCATGACGCGATCGACCACGCGCATCAGCACGCCCATGATGTGCTCGACCCAGATGATGGTGATGCCGAGTTCGTCGCGGATCCTGCGCAGCATGTCCGCCGCAGCATCCATCTCTTTCTCGTCGAGGCCGCCGAGGCTTTCGTCGGCAAGCAGAAGTTTCGGCCCGGTCGCCAGCGCTTTCGCAAGTTCGAGCTTCTTCAGGCCGGCGGCCCCGAGGCCGTCGACGGTGGCATGGCGATCGGTGGTCAGGCCGACCATATGAAGCGCCTTTTCGGCGGCCTCATCGGCCTTGGCGCGGCTGTGGCTGCCCTGGCCGTAGTAACCGGCCAGCGCCACGTTTTCGAAGATGCTGAGCCGGTGAAACGGCCGCGGGATCTGGAAGGTGCGGCCGATGCCGCGGTTGATAATGCGATGCGGCGCGACGCCCGCGATCTCCGCGCCGTCGAACAGAATCGAGCCGGCGGTCGGGACCAGCGTGCCCGACAGCATGTTGAAGATCGTGCTCTTGCCGGAGCCGTTCGGCCCGATCAGGCCGAGAATCTCGCCCTGTTCGACCCGGAACGATACGTTGTTGACCGCGGTGAAGCCGCCGAAGCGCTTCACCAACCCGTTCACCGTCAGCACCCCAGATACTCCGCTAACCTACTGGCTGCTGAAGGTGGTGCCCTTCGGCAGGGGCAACACGGCCTCGCGTTGCGCCTGGCTCTTCGGCCACACCACATACGACTTGTCGTCGACATACTGGATCACCACCGGGAACGAGCGTTCGTTCTGGCCGGCCATCTGCTGGCCTTCGCCGTAGAACTTGACGCCGAAGCCGAGCATGGTGCCGCCTTCCGGCAAATCGACTTCGAGCGAGGCCTTGCGCAACGCCTCGGGATCGACGCCGCCATACTTCTTGATCGCGCGCGGCAGCACCTCGGTCATGAATACGTAGGTGTTGGACGCGGCCATGCCGACATGGGCGGAACGGATGGCGACGCCGGGTTTGGCCTTGTCGAACTCCTCACCCACCATCTTGATCATCGGCGGCAGCTTCGGATCCATCGACTTCTGGTTGGCAAGCCAGATCGAGATCGGGTCGGTGTTGAAGACGTAGTTGACGTCGGCGCCGAGGCCTTCCTTCAGCTTCTCGTAGACGCCGTAGCCCGCGCCATGGCCGACCAGCGCGCCGAATTTCAGGCCCTGCTCGCGCGCTTGGCGCAGCAGCAGCGTGATATCCGGGTTGTAGCCGGTGTGGAAGACCACGTCGGGCCGGCCGCGCTTCAGCTTGGTGACGAGCGCGGAAAGATCCGGCGCGGTGGCGGAATAGCCCTCCTTCAGGACGACGTTGAAGCCGGCCTTCTTGGCGCCCGCCTCGTTGCCCTTCGACACGTCGACGCCATAGGCGCCGTCTTCATGGATGATCGCAACCCGCAGGTCCTTCGGCTCCTTGCCGAACTTTTCCTTGGAGTTCTGGGCGATGAAATCCATCGTCATCAAGCCGAACTGATCGCCACTGGCCTGCGGGCGGAAGATATATTTGAAATTCTTGTCGGCGAGCACCGCCGAGGAAATGCAGGTGGTGATCCACATGAACTTCTTCAGCTGCTCGACGCGGGCGGCCACCGGCACGCATTGCGCCGACGAGAAGAAGCCGAGCAGCATGTCGACCTTTTCCTGCTCGACGAGGCGGATCGCCTCGTTGATGGCGACATCGGGCTTGCTCTGCGCGTCGGCGTAAACCGCCTCGATCTTGTAGCCTTCGACGCCGGTCTTGCTGAAATGGTCGAGCATGATCTTGGCGCCGGTGTATTGCAGCTCGGAACCGCCGCCGGCCAGCGGGCCGGTCAGGTCGTAAATCACGCCGATCTTGATTTTCTTTTCCTGGGCCTCGGCGGCAACCGCCATCCCCAGCACCGCCACCGCGGCGGACAGCCCGACAAACAGGCGCGCAACCTTGTGCCCCGGCATCAAATCCTCCCTGTATATGGTGCGATGCACCTTTTTGTTTTTGTCGTATCTCTTTTCGACATCACACGGGTAGCGCCGTGTGATGTCAAGGCAATAACCAAGGTTACACTGTCGCGGCACCTCGGCATCCAAAAAATATCAGTCGCAGCACAACCGATGCGCGCAGCCGCTCAATCATCGGATGTTAAACATCGGATGATTGCTAGCATACATCACCCATGCTAGCAAATCGCAATCTCAGCCAAATCTCAACAACGTCAAGAGGAGAAGGAGGTGGCCAAGCCGAAGAGCGCCGACAAGCGTGTCAAGCCGGGGCGCATCCGCAACGTGTTGACGACACTCGGCCGCGAAATTGCGCAGGATCTCATTCCGGTCGGAGCGGCCCTGCCACCGGAGCCGGATCTCGAAACCCGCTTCGGCGTCGGACGCGGCGTGGTGCGGGAGGCCATCAAGACGCTCGCCGCAAAAGGACTGGTCAGCGTCCGCCCCCGGCATGGCACCCACGTGCTGCCGCGCAGTGAATGGAGCCTGCTCGACCGCGACGTTCTGAGCTGGCTGGTCGGCAAGGACGAGCCGGGCCGCGATCTTCTGCTGGCAATCCAGGAAGTCCGCTCGATTATCGAGCCGGCGGCCGCAGCGCTCGCCGCCGAGCGCGCCACCAAGAACGACCGCTGGCGCATCAATGCGGCTTTGGCCGCGATGGAAACCGCGCAGGATCAGGCGAGCACCATCGCCGCGGACAAGGCGTTTCATCTCGCGATCCTCGACGCCACGCACAACCCGGTGCTGCAAGGCTTCCGTGGCGCCATCGACACCATCCTGAGCACGGTTTTCATTGTCGCGGTGGGCAGCGCCGGCTGGTTCCGGGACAATTTGCCCAATCATGCCGCCGCCGCACGCGCGATCGAGAGCGGCGACGCCGAGAAGGCGCGGATCGCGATGGAGCGGGTGCTTGGCTACACCAAACTCAAGCTGTCGAACCGCAAGACGGCGACCGCCGCCGAGCGACGGTCGGCCGGCACGGTCGCAAGCACGCCAACGAAAAGAGCAATCGTCAAGAAGGCGAGCGCCAACAAAAAGCGAAAGCGCCACGTGTCGTAGTATGAAACGCTCGACCCATGTCCTCGCTACGCCGCAAACTGCGCCTCAATGAACGCCGTCACGAAGCGTGGCATCGCTGAGGTGAGATCGCGCGTTCCGCGCACCAGATGAATGGCCGACAATTCGGGCGATTGCTGCAAAGCGAGATTGGCCTCGATCCGGCTGCGCAATGCCTCGCCCGATATATCGACGTGCAACAGCCGGATCATTGCCAGCGCCGGGCCGGTGTAGACGCAATGCCAATCCGGATCGCTCCGGTATTCCCCCGGCACGAGACCGGTTTCTTCCTCGAGCTCGCGCGCCACACTGCCGGATATGTCGAGCGCGCCATCCCTGACGTCGTCGAGATCGGGCGTGCCTGACGGAAAATAGATTCGTCCGGCGTTCGAGGTGTGCTGGCCCATCTCGCCGAGCACGAATGCGCCGTCAGCGCAGCGCAGCGCGCCCATCCCAAAACCGTTGAACACGTCCCGGTCCGGAAAGCCCCAGTCACGCAAGGCCAGGAAGCTCGCGAAATCAGTCTCGAAATAGCCGGCCGTGAGGTGACTGCCGGCAAACACAGGATGGCGTCCGAGCAGCACGCGCCCGTTCCACAGTTCGGGATTGTCACGCTGCGCCTGCGCGAAATGCGCATCGATCTCCGCCCGCCGCGCGGCGGCGAACGGCCATGACCAGGATTCGACCGGCAGATCGAGCGAGGTAACGCGATGAATGACCGGTGGTGTCGTGCCATTCATCGCCGCATCACTTCCGACATTGCGTCACGCACGACTTCACGTGTTATTTGGCGCTCGAGCCGGTCGTCTTCTTGACCTGATCGACATATTTGTTGGTGTAGGTCTTGGTGACGTCGATGTTGGCTTTTGCCACCTCGGGTGAGCTTTCGCTGAACACCGCCAGCACCGCATCCGCGCCCTTCGGGTCCATCTTGCCGTTCAGCGAATACATCGGGATCGTGTTCTTCAGCGCCGCCAGATACAGCTCCTTGTTCTTGCCGACGATCTCTTCCGGCATTTTCGCCATGATCTCTTCCGGCGAATGGGAGCGAATCCAGGTCAGCGTGTTGACGATCGCCGTGGTCAAAGCCTGCACTTCCTTCTCGTGGGATTTGATCCATGCCGCCGTGGTGTAGAGCGAGCCGCCCGGATATTCGCCGCCGAACACTTCGAGCGTATCCTTTTGCGTCCGGGTGTCGCTGAGGATCTTGAGGTCGGGATAGCTGCCCTGCAGCACCGTGACCGATGGATCCAGCATCACGGCCGCGTCGATCTGGCCCTGCTGCATCGCCGCGACAGCGGTGGCGCCAAGGCCGACACCGATCACCGAGGCGCTGGTCGGATCGAGGCCGTTTTTCTTGAGCAGATACTTCAGGAAGAAGTCGGTCGAGGATCCCGGCGCGCTGACGCCGACCTTCTTGCCGGCTAGATCCTTGATCGAGTTGATTTCCTTGTTGTGCGAGGGCGACACGACAAGCACCAGCCCCGGATAGCGGTCATAGACCACGAACGACACCAGCTCCTGCTTCTTGGCCGCCAGATTGACGCAATGGTCGAAATAGCCGGAAACCACGTCGGCGCTGCCGCCCAGCACGGCCTTCAGTGCATCCGAGCCGCCCTTGAGATCGACCAGCTCGACGGCAAGGCCGGCTTTTTCGTATTCGCCGAGCTGCCTGGCCAGCACCGTCGGCAGATAGCACAGGCAGGATCCGCCCCCGATCGCGATGGTGACCTTGCTTTGCGCTGCGGCAAAGCCTGACGTCAGGACCAGCGCCAGCAGCGCCCCGGCCAGCCGGCCAACAATTTTCTTCATGGTTTCCTCCGATGGGTTGCCGACAGGATAATGCAGTGCACAGGCCTTGAGAAGGCGACTTTGCCGACAATGCGAGGGCCATTATTGCAACGCTGGTCCGCTCGCTGCGGTTTATTCCATCGCGGATGCGTGGTCTTTCGTCGCGCTGGCGAAGTGCGGCTTCGCGGCGTAGCATTCCGCCGCAAAAGTTTCCCTGGGAGGACTATCCATGAATCGTATCGCCATCACCTTGTCAATTGCCACCGCCTTTGCCGCCGGCTGCGGCGTCACGCATCTGCTGCGCCCGGCCCTTGCCGCCGAAAACATCACCGCGCAGGTCATCTCGACCGGCGATCTCGAAGGGGACAAGCTGTCTCCTCTCAACGCCGGCGGCATGCGCAACAAAATGCTGGTCTCCGCGGATGGCGTGACCATCGCGATCCAGGATGGCAGCCCGCCGAAGCATCTGCATGCCAACGCCAACGAGATTCAGTACATCCTCGAAGGCACCGGAACGATCTGGCTTGGCGACAAGGAAGTGACGGTGAAGCCGGGCGACCTCGTCGTCATCCCCAAAGGCACCCCGCATGGCGGTACCAAGCCTGTCGGCCGCACAATCAAGGCGATCGCGATCAAGACCCCGCCGCAGGCGCCGGATGACACGAAGATCTTGAACTGAGGGTATCACCGTCGTCCCGGCTCAAGGCCGGGACGACGAGAGACCCAACCCCCGCCCCTCCGCCGCGGCCGGCCGCCCGCGCTGGACCACGATTACCGCCGCGATCAGCTGTAGCGCGATGCAGAGCGCAATGGGCGTCTCGTACCCGCCGGTCCAGCTCTGAACGACACCGAGAAAGGCGGGCCCCAATGAGCCAATGGTTCCGCTGATCGCATTCGACAGCCCCATGACGACGACAAAGCTCGCGGCGCTGAACTCGCGATGCATGATGAGCGGCGGCAGTGTGATGAGATTGCCGACCGAAAAGCCGAATACCGCGCAGGCAGCCAGTACAATCGGAATCGCATCGAAATACAGGATGCTCAGGAGTGCTGCCGCCTGACTGACGATCGAGATAGCGGTGACGCGCCGCGGATCGAATCGGTCGACGACCATGCCGAGGCCGAAGCGGCCGGCGATCGCCATCAATGTCATCACCGAAACCGCCAGACCCGCATTGGCGCGGCCGATCTTCGGCTCGAGCATGGCGATCTGGTGCACGATAAAACCGATCTGGGCCACGAGCGCCAGTGCAAACGGGATCGAGATGGTCCAGAACGCGACACGGCGGATGAGCTGCGCGCGCGAAATGTCGCTCGAGGCGGAAGCCGTTTCGGCATGCAGCGGATCAGCCGGACCTCCGGCCGATGGCGGGCCGATCCAGGCGACCGTGACAGGTACGAGAACGGCGACCATGACCGCGGTTCCGGTCAGCATCGCGGCGGCAAAGCCGAACCGTTCGACCAGATACACCAGCGAGGGCGTCACGATGACGCCGCTAAAACTGGCGCCAGTGAAGGCCAGGCTGATGGCGAGACCGCGGCGGCGGACGAACCAGAGGCTTACGATGGTCGCGCTCACGATCGTCCCCATCCCGATCCATCCAAGCGACATCAGGGCAAACGCGATGTAGAGCTGCCACGGAGTGACCGCGAACGCGAGCAGCGTCATCGACGTCGCCAGTGCCGCAATTCCGAACAAGACGAGCCGCCGCGGACCCAGCCGGGTCATGAGTTCGTTTGTAAACATCGCGAAAATGTTGGCAAGCAGGAGCGACACCGTGCTCGCGCCCGAGATCAGGGCCGCCGGCCAGCCGTTCAGACGCTGCAGCTCGGCCAGGTAGACGCCATGACCGTAAAGGCCAAAGCCGAACAGAAACAGCGCCATGAGGAAACAGGCGAGCACGACACGCCAGCCGGCGTAGCGCAGCAATGTCTCATCGGATTGGGTTGCGTCCTGTGCGGGGATCATTTGCTTTCGGGCGGTCGCGCCGATCGAAGCCGCGCATGGGTCGGCCCGGCTTGATCATGCGTCAGTTCGCTCGCCGAAGGCGAGTAACAATTAAGCAGACGTCTGTAACAAGGCCGCGGCCTCCGACGGCGTCGATCAATCCCGCGCCACGGGCGCCGGCCGCCACACCAAGAGCCGCCGCTCGACCAGCGTCACGCCGAAATCGATCAGGATCACGAAGGCCGACAGCACGAACATGCCGGCGAAGACAGCGCCGACGTCGAACACGCCCTCGGCCTGCTGGATCAGGTAGCCGAGGCCGGCCGCCGATCCCAGATATTCACCGACGACGGCGCCGACCACGGCGAAACCGACCGCGGTATGCAGCGAGGAAAACATCCACGACAGCGCCGAGGGCCAGTACACATGCCGCGTCAACTGCCGTTCGCTCATGCCGAGCATGCGGCCATTATCGAGCACGGTGGTGCTGACCTCCTTGACGCCCTGATAGACGTTGAAGAACACGATGAAGAACACCAGCGTCACGCCGAGCGCGACCTTGGACCAGATGCCGAGCCCGAGCCACAGCGCGAAGATCGGCGCCAGCACCACGCGCGGCAACGCGTTCATCATCTTGACATAGGGATCGAACACCGCGGCGACGCGGGGCTGGCGCGCGAACCAGAAGCCGACCAGCACGCCGCCGACCGAACCGATCACGAAGGCCAGGACCGACTCCCACAGCGTGATCATCAGATGCTTCCAGATCACGCCGGTCGCGAACCATTTGTAGATCTGGCTGGCGACATCGACCGGGGTCGAGAAGAAGAACGGCGGCAGCAGCATGCGGCCGAACACCGGCACGGTGGCAAAGAACTGCCACAGCGAGAGCGCGACCACGGCGACCATCAATTGCCAGAACAGCAGCGTCAGGCGGGACATCAGGAGGCCTCCGCCGCTTGCGAAGACTGCGCGTAACCCTTCATCACTTCATCCTTCAGAACGCCCCAGATTTCCCGGTGCAGCTCGTGGAACTGCTTTTCCATCCGCACTTCCGAGATGTCGCGCGGGCGCGGCAAGGCCACCTTCCAGTCGCCGATGATGCGCGCGCCGGGTCCCGCCGACATGATCACCACGCGGTCGGCCAGCGCGATCGCCTCTTCGAGATCGTGGGTCACGAACAGCACCGCCTTGCGGTCGGCGGTCCATAGTTCCAGCAAGAGATTGCCCATGATCTGGCGGGTTTGGGCGTCGAGCGGCCCGAACGGCTCATCCATCAGCAGGATCTTGGGATCGCGGATCAGCACCTGCGCGAGCCCAACGCGCTTGCGCTGCCCGCCGGACAGCATATGCGGATAGCGATTGCCGAACGCGCCGAGCCCGACCGACGTCAACCAGCCCTGCGCGCGCTCCAGCGCCATCGCCCGCGGCGCGCCCTTGATCTCGAGGCCAATGGCGACATTGTCGATCGCGGTCTTCCAGGGAAACAGCGCATCGGCCTGAAACAGATAGCCGGCGTCCCGATTGAGCCCGGTGAGCGGCTGGTCGAAAATCCGCACCGCGCCCGCGGCCGGCTTCAACAAGCCGGCGGCGACGTTCAGCAGCGTCGATTTCCCGCATCCGGTGGGACCCACGATGGCGACGAACTCGCCATGCGCGACCGAAAGCCGGGCCTTTTCCACCGCCGTATAGACCCGCGCGTCGGCCAAGCGGAATGCCACCGTCGCCTCATCAAGCGCGACCGCCGTAGGCTGTACCGTATCCACTGCGTCCCCTCCCCAATTTGGGTCATGCCTTAGCGGTTACGAACGATAAGTTCAACGCGGCACCGCAACGTGGTAATTGATCTTATTGCCATTGCTGGAGGCCGGGCCGCCACCCCGGTCACCGCTTCTTTTTGCCAGCACGACCGGTCTGCTTTGGTGATCGCCAATCGACAGACCCATCGCCATGCAACGAATTTGGGTATCTACTGATCTGTTCGGAATTCATGCCGGAGACGTTCAATGAAGCGGGGGTTTCACCTCGTCGGATCGGCGGTACTGCTGGTCATCACGTGGGCCGTGATCTTTGAGATTGGGTTTCGGCTGCAGCAGTATTTCGGTCCGCTGTACGATCTCGAAATGGCTGGTGTCAATTTGAACTGGCAATCCGACGTGGTGAACCATCAGCCGACACCGCAAGACCAGAATCTGTGCATCTACGGCGATTCGACCGGCTTCAGCTACAAGCGATCGTTTGACGCGAACGGCATCAGGATCACCGACGATTCGGCACAGCAGGCCGAGTGCGAAAACCCGGTTTCGGTCCTGTTCCTCGGCGATTCCTTTATGGAAGGCTACGACGACAAGAACACGCTGCCGTATCACGTTGCAAAATACTTCAAGACAGAGCGCGGTTCCTGCCTGAAGACCTACAATGCGGGATATACCTCGTATTCCCCGGCCATCTTCGTGCCGCAGGCCAAGAAGCTGCTGCCGGTACTGCGTCCCGACTATATCGTGGTCGACGTGGACGAAACCGATCTGTACGACGACTTCGCCCGATACCGCGGGCTGATTGTCCGCAACGAACGCGGACAAAATGTCGGCGTCAAGGCTTCACCCATTGGACGCGAATGCAGCCTCGGCCTGATGGAAGCTCGCAAGCATCCCCTGTACCTGATGCGCTTTGCGGCAAAGCTTTGGCACTCCTTTGTCCATATGCCAGCGGTGGTTGAGAAGAACCGAACGGACTTCACCCTCTTTTCCTATTCGCAGGACCAGGGCGCCGATCTCGAACGGAAATATGCAGAGCCGCTCCTGAGTTTCAGGAACAATCTGCAGGAGCTGGCAGAGGTGCTGAAGGATTACACCAGGGACGGCAGCCGCGTGCTGTTCATCTCTCATCCACATCTCCAGCACCTCAAACCCGACGCCAAGGGCCGCCTGTGGAACAATCTCGTCAGCTCTTCGGTGCAAAAGATTTGTGTAGCCAACAGCTTTCTTTTCTTCAATGCCACCGAGGCACTGAAGAAGCGGTCCGGATCGCGCCCCGAGCGCTTCTATTGGGGAGGTAACGATATGCATCTTAGTCATGAGGGACTGGCGGAATATTCCGCTGCCGTCGCAGCGTTTATGGCCTCGGCGATGATCCCGAAGGACTGACCGCGTCACCTCAATGGCCTGCCGGCCGACGAGGCCATCGAATGGCGTTACCGCGTGCCGGCGGCAGAAAAAGGTTGGCACCCGGCTCACGATTAGCCGATTGTTCGGCTATCGCTATTTCCCTTGCAGAGAATCCACGCCGAATGCCCGCCTCGTCTCTCATCTCCTACGCGCATGTCGGCAAGACCTTCGACGGTGGCCGAGGCGCGAACCGCGTGGTGGCGGTCGACGACGTCTCGCTCGATGTCGCCGAGGGTGAGTTCCTGGCCATTGTCGGCGGCTCCGGGTCAGGCAAGACCACGCTGCTGCGGCTGGCCAACCGGCTGATCGACGCCGACGAGGGCCACGTCACGGTGGAAGGCGAGGACGTCCGCAATGTCGACCCGATCGGTCTGCGCAGGCGGATCGGCTACGTGTTCCAGAGCGGCGGGCTGTTTCCGCATCTTTCCGTCGCCGGTAATATCGGCATCACGCCAAAGCTGCTCGGCTGGCCTGCGGACGAAATCGCGGCGCGGGTCGATGAATTGGTCGATCTGGTGCGGCTCGACCGCGCGCAGCATCGCGACCGGCTGCCGCATGAATTGTCCGGCGGCCAGCGCCAGCGCGTCGGCGTGGCGCGGGCGCTTGCCGCGAAACCGCGCATCGTGCTGATGGACGAGCCGTTCGGCGCGCTCGACCCCCTCACCCGCGACGCGCTCGGCGACGATTATCGCGAATTGCACCGCCGGCTCGGGCTGACCACGGTCATGATCACCCATGACATGACCGAAGCCATTCTGCTCGCCGACCGCATCGCTATCATGCGCGGCGGACGGCTTCTGGCCCAAGGCACGCCCGCCGAACTCTCTGATAGCAGCGACGCTTACGTCGGCGAGTTGCTGCGCACGCCGCGGCGGCAGGCAGAACGGCTCGGCGCGCTCCTGCCGCGGGATGGCGCGGCATGAACCTGTTCGCCGATCCACGCTGGAGCGAGGCGCTCGGGCATCTGCCTGACTATCTCGGCAACCATGTCCGCGTCAGCGTCACCGCACTGGCGCTGGGGCTCGCGGTCAGCCTGCCCCTCGCGATTGCGGCACGCAATCGTCGAGCACTGCGCGGCGCGCTGCTCGGGCTTGCCAGCATCGTGCAAACCGTTCCGGGCCTGGCGCTGCTGGCGCTGTTCTATCCGCTGCTGCTGGCGCTCGCGGCGGTGTCGCTGTCGTGGTTCGGATTTGGATTTTCCGCCTTCGGTTTCCTCCCCGCCGTGCTGGCGCTGGCGCTCTATTCGATGCTGCCGGTGCTGCGCAACACCATCACCGGCCTGCAGGGCGTCGATGCCGCGATCCTGGAAGCCGCACAGGGTGTCGGCATGACGCCGCGGCAGTCGCTGTTCACGGTGGAACTGCCGCTGGCATTGCCGGTCATGATGGCGGGCATCCGCACCGCGGCGGTCTGGGTGATTGGCACCGCGACGCTGTCGACGCCGATCGGCCAGACCAGCCTCGGCAACTACATCTTCGCGGGATTGCAGACCCAGAACTGGGTGTTCGTGCTGTTCGGCTGCCTGTCGGCCGCGGTGCTGGCGCTAACCGTCGATCAATTGCTGGCACTGATCGAAAGCGGATTGCGCCACCGCAGCCGCGTGCGCGCCATGCTTGGCGGCGCCGGCATCGCGATGCTGGTCGCGGCGACGCTGGTGCCCACCATGACGCGCTCGCAAACCAGCTATGTCATCGGCGCCAAGACCTTTGCCGAGCAGTATGTGCTGTCGGCGCTGATGGCGCAGCGGCTGCGGGCCGCCGGCCTCTCCGCCAGCTCGCGCGAAGGCCTCGGCTCGAACGTGATCTTCGGGGCGCTGGCCGCCAACGACATCGATTTCTACGTCGATTATTCCGGCACGCTGTGGGCCAATCAGTTCCAGCGCAGCGATATCAGGCCGCGCCAGGAAGTGGTCGACGAGTTGAAGTCCATGCTTGCCAAACAGAACATCACGCTGCTCGGCGAACTCGGCTTCGAAAACGCCTATGCCCTGGTGATGCCGCGCAAACGGGCGGAGCAGCTCGGCATCCGCAGCATCACCGATCTGGCGCCGCACGCGGCAGGAATGTCGATGGCCGCGGACTACGAGTTCTTTTCACGGCCGGAATGGGCCGGGCTGAAAAAGGCCTATGGGCTGTCGTTCCGCGCGCAGCGGCAGATGCAGCCGGACTTCATGTATGCGGCGGCAGCTTCCGGCGAAGTCGACGTGATCGCGGGCTATACCAGCGACGGACTGATCGCGAAATACGATCTGGTGGTGCTCGCCGATCCCAGGCACGCGATCCCGCCCTATGATGCGATGGTGCTGCTCGCCCCCAGGCGCGCCGGCGATGCGGCGTTGCGGGCGGCGCTGCAGCCGCTGCTCGGCAAGATCGATATCGCCGCGATGCGCGAGGCGAATTTGCGCGCGGCCGGCAACGACGCGACTTCATCGCCCGATGCGGTGGCGAGGTGGCTGTGGGAGAAGATCGGGACGAAGTAGGTGACCTGCGCTAAGGTGTTCCGGCTCACATGGAACCGCGCCGTGAATTTTTCGCGCACTCTCGTACTGCCTGCCGTGGGTATCGCTGCGATGTCGGTACTGATATCCGGAACGACCGTTGCCACCGCAGCACCCCTGCCCGCGCGCGTCACCTTTGCCAGTGCCGACGGGCGGACGACACTGGTCGGCTATGTTTTTTTGCCGGAGGTGCCGCATGCAGCGCGCACGCCTGCGGTGGTGATGATGCATGGCCGCGCCGGCGTTTATTCCTCGGCCGCCAACGGCAAATATGACGCCTCGACGCTTTCGAAACGCAATCAGCAATGGGGACACATCTGGGCCCGGCAAGGTTATCTCGCCATCCTGGTCGATGGTTTTGGTCCTCGCGGCTATCCAACTGGTTTTCCCCGTTTCAGCTACGATTCCCGGCCGGATGAATTGAATGAAGTCACCATTCGCCCGCTCGACGCCCATGCCGCGCTGGCTTACCTGCGGACACGCAGCGACGTGATCGCCGATCGGGTCGCGCTGCAGGGCTGGTCCAACGGCGGTAGCGCCACCCTGGCGACGATGTCGGTGAGCGCGCCCGGCATCACAGCGCCGACGCCCGCAACCGGCTTCCGGGCCGGATTGGCGTTCTACCCGGGCTGCGGCCTGAAAGGCCAGTTCGCCGACGGGATCAAGCCTTACGCTCCGGTGCGCGTGTTGCATGGATCGGCCGACGAGGAAGTCTCGCCGCGGCGCTGCGCCGACTTCGTCGCCAAGAGCCGCGCGATCGGTGGCGACATCCAGTTCCAGCTCTACCCCGATGCGGCGCATGGTTTCGACGATCCCAGTCCCTCGCGCCAGAGCGACGTCGCCAATGCGTCCGCGACCCGCGACGCAATCGCACGCGCGATTGCGTTCTTTGCAAGCGTGCTGAAGCCGTAGGCTTTTGTGCGGGACGGGAGCCTGCTTGAAATCCGGCATCAAAGACTGGCAAGAAGCGATCGAGAAAGCCGGAATTCAACACCGGTAGCCGCGTTGCCCTTCACCGGGCCACCGATCTGGAGAATGTCTTGATGAACGCACCCTCGACCAATCCCCGCCACTGGAATGTAGGTCTCGTCGGCTATGGCGAAGTGGGTCGCATTCTCGCCGAGGACCTGCGCAAACAGGACGTGAAGGTCGCTGCCTACGATATCAAGCTGCGCAGCGATCAGACGGGTTCCGCCCTGCGCGACCATGCTTTCGCACATGGTGTCGCGCTTGCGGCGTCCCATGCCGATCTCGCCGCGAGAGCCGATTTCATCGTTTCCGCCGTCACCGCAAGCCAGGCTGTCCCGGTCGCGCAGGCTTGCGCGCCGGCCGTGAGGCAGGATGCCTGGTTCCTCGATTTCAATTCGGCATCGCCGGGCGCCAAGCAGCGCGCCGCCGGCCTGATCGACGGCAAGGGCGGCCGCTACGTCGAAGGCGCAGTGATGACCTCGATCCCGCCGTACCGCATCAAGGTGCCCTTGCTGCTTGGCGGCGCCGGTGCCGAGGCGCTCGCGCCGCTGCTGGTGGAACTCGGCTTTGACGCCAAGGTGGCAAGCCGGGAATTGGGCGTCGCTTCGGCGGTCAAGATGTGTCGCAGCGTGATGATCAAGGGCCTGGAAGCGATGGTGATCGAGAGTTTTACCACCGCGCGCGCCTATGGCGTCGAGGACGCGGTGCTGGCGTCGCTCACGGAAACCTTTCCCGGCATCGACTGGGAAAAACAGGGCACCTATTTCTTCCAGCGCGTGATCGAGCATGGCCGCCGCCGCAGCGAGGAGGTTCGCGAAGTGGCTGAAACCGTGCGCGAGGCCGGCCTCGCACCATGGTCGGCGGAAGGCACCGCCGAACGCCAGGCCTTCATCGCTGATCTCGCCGACGAAGGCCTGTTCGGTGCGAAAGGCACCGACGCGTTTGCCCGCAGCCCCGACTGGCGCGTGGAAGCCGACCGCATCCTTGCCGCCGTGAAGAAGAAGGGCTGAAAGACCGGGACCCAAGCGAAACACCGTCATTGCGAGGAGCAAAGCGACGAAGCAATCCAGATCTTGCTTTGCCGCCCGATGGATTGCTTCGCTGCGCTCGCAATGACGAGTACTACAGTCCCCGCACGAGGCCGGCGTCGATCAGGAGGCGGTTGAAGCGCCTGGCCTCCGCGCCGTCCTTGCAGGCATAGAACACGCCCTTGCATCGCAGCATGATGCTCTTCTGCTCCTTGAACGAAGGATCGAGCGGAACGCCGGCGGCGTCCTGGATGACGAGCGGAATGTAGGCAGCATCGAGGGTTGCGAGGGCCGACGACAAATCGGGCGGCTGGAAGTTGATTCCATCCAGCGCATAGTAGGTCGAGAAGTAACGCGGATCCGCACTCATCAAACGTTGCCCCAGCAGTTTCCGGTCGATGCCGGGCTCGAGCAGTTTCTGCGAGATTGCCGGTTGATGATCGCCGAAGCGCAGCACCAGGAACGACTGGTCCGGATAGTCGCGCGCCAGCCGTGCGGTGAAATCGCGGTAGTCGTTCGCCGTCATGCTCTGGCGACGAATATACTCGTCGATCTCCGGCGTATTTCCCGGCGGTTTCCAGTCCGGCGTCAGATCGGGCCGGTAGACACTGGTCCAGGGAAAATGATTGGCCGTGAGATACACGAACATGAAGACCGGCGACTGTGACGCTTGCTCGTCAGCAAACGCCTTCAAGGCCTGATCGAAGTAGAACTTGTCGGGCTGCATGTCCTCATCGACGCCCATGTCGGCCATGTCGATGAACCTGTTGACGCCGACACCCTTCTGGAACGCCCGCGCGCTGAGGAAGTCGCCATAGGTCGGATAGAGCGAGACGGTCTTGTAGCCGCAGCGCTGCAGCGCTTGCGGCAGGCCACGCTCGATGCGGTTCGCGGTGATCCTCGTGACGTAGAACTTCAGATCGCCGAACGAGCGCGCCGACATGCCGGTCAGGACATTGAACTCGGTGTACCAGGTCGGGCCGCCTGTCGCCTCCGCGATCATGGTCCGTCGCTTGCCGTCGGTGGATTTGAAGTAGTCGGAATAGCCTGGCGGCACCTTGACGCCGGGTGCTGCGGTGATGTCGAAACTCGACTCGTCGAGCAGCATGATGATGTGCGGGCGCTTGGCAGTGGTATCGCATTTTTCGTCTGGCGGCAGCGCCGGCCGGGCCGTGGCGTGCGCTCCCGGAGCCAGGCCAAGCGAGCCGTTCGCCGGCGGATCGGCCTCGATCCATCCGGTCGAGGCCAGCCGCGACACCGCGACCACGCCCGAGCGCGCGAGGTTGGAAATATGATTGATGCCCTGGAACGGCTCCCAAGGCTGCTCGGGCGCAGCGACCGACATCGCCGACATCGACACGGTCGTTGCGGCAAGAAGCGCCAGCACAGGCCCGCGAGCTGCGCGAAGCGGATCGGCGCGCCAGATCGCCCACAGCAGCGGAACGGCAATCACCGCCGCCACGATCAGCTGCGTCCGCAACTGTGGGAACACCGAGAGCAGGAACGAAAACGTATCGCGATCGATGATCAGGAAATCGAGGAACGTCAGAGATAGCTGCAAAATGTCGAACTTGAAGCGCGACAGCACGATTAGCAGCACCACCAGAACAAGCGCCAGCGCCGCGGCGACGCCGGGCCGCCGCAGCACCAGCAGCAACAGGCAATTCACAAAAACCCACGCCAGCAGCGCGAGCGTGATCCCAACGAATCCGTATTCCGTGCTGAGCAGGACAGCCAGGGCCGCAAGATGCAATGCGGCGACCACGCCGACGCCGGCATAGAACCAGACCCCGCGCGATGCTGTATCGCCGGTTCGGCTTGCTGCAGGTTTGGCGGAGGCTGGAATACTGCCCTCCCTTGTTGCTAGAGGTTTTTCACGTAACCGGCGTCGATCAGGAGCCGGTTGAAGCGTCGGGCTTCCGCACCGCCCTTGCAAGCATAGAACACGCCCTTGCATCGCAGCATGATGCTCTTCTGCTCCGAAAAGGAGGGATCGAGCGGGATGCCGGCGGCCTCCTGTACCACCAGCGGCAGATAGGCCGCGTCGACGGTTTCCATCACCGCAGGGCTCTTGACCGGTTCGAAATTGATGGCGTCGATCGCATAATAGGTCGTGAAATAGCGTGGATCGTAACTCTCGAATTTCTTGCCGGCGGCGGTCTCGTCAATCCCGGGATCGAGAACATGCGACGAGAATTCCGGCTGATGGTCGCCATAGCGCACGATCAGGAACGGCTGCGCCGGGAACTTCTTTTTCAACCCCGCGACGAACGCCGCGTAGTCGTTGGCGCTCATGGTCTGCCGGCGCACATATTCATCGACCACGGGCGCGTTGCCGGGCTTCGACCAGGATGGCGTCAGGTCCGCACGAAACGGCGTCTCCCACGGGAAGTGATTGGCGGCGAGATAGACGAAAATGAATTGCGGGTTCAGTGCTGCGTTCTGCGATAACAGGTTCAGGGCCTTGTCATAGAAGAAGCTGTCGGGCTCGATGCCCTTGGCGCCGAGATCGCGTGCATCGTAGAATTTCTGGATGCCGGTGGTAGTGTGGAAGCCGCGTGCGCTCATGAACGCGCCGTGAGCGGGATAGAGCGAGGTCGTGCTGTAACCGCAGCGGCGCAGCGCGAGCGGCAAGCCGCGCTCGACGCGGCCCGCTGCGATACGGGTCACGAAGTAGGAAAACCGGCCGAACGAGCGCGACGAAAGCCCGGCCAGCACGTTGTATTCGGTGAACCAGCTCGCTCCGCCGCTGCTTTCGGCCACGAACTTGCGCGCCTTGCCGTCGAAGGAGTCGAAATGACTGCCGTAGCCCGCCGGGACCTTGACGCCCTGCGCCTGGCGAATGTCGAAGCTCGACTCATCATGGACCATGATGATGTGCGGCCGCCGCCCCGCCGGGGCGCATGAATCCACCAGCGGCAGCTTGAGGCGACCGGCGGAGACGGCGTCGGACTCCATGAAGCCGTAGTTGACGAAATCCGAGACCGCGGTAACGCCGGAACGGGCGAATTTGGACAGATAGCCGTCGGGATAGTAGCCGCGCCAGGCCTCGTCCGGCCAGGCAAAGGCGTATCCGGTGAGCGCGGCAAGGCAGGCGAGCATCCCCGCCAGCGCCGGCAACCGGCGGATCCGGAACGGATCGAGCCACCAGAGCGCATACATCAGCGGGATCGTCACAAGGCCCGCCGAGATTACCGACCAGCGCAGGTTCGGAAAGATCGTAAATAAGAAAGCCGCACTGTCGCGATCGATCACCATCAGATCGACGAAGTTAGCGGTCATCTGCACGACGCCGTGCTTGAACTGCGACAGCAGAACTAGCGCCACCACCAGCGTCAGCGACAGCGCGCCCGACAGCGCGGGCCGGCGCAGCAGCGCGATGAACAGCAAGTTCAGGATGCCCCACGACAGTGCGAAGCACAGGCGCGAACCGAAATCGGCCTCGGTCTGCAGCATGATCGCCAGCGCGGCCATATGCGGCGCGGCGACGGCCAACAGCCGCCATATGCCGATCGCGGCAATGCCGGCGGTAACCGCAGCGGTGGCAGAGGGACCTGGGTTTGGCGCGGGCGCCATGGGCGGGACGCAACACTACCCGGCGCAATGCAAATGCCTTGGCTGGCGACGGCCAGGAGACGCACGACGCAGCCGGAACCTGGCCGTGTCATGAAAACGTAGTGTAAACGTCATGAACAGGCAATGAATTTGCCGTTGCAACGCAAAGCTTTAGTGAATCCGGCTGACGCTGGCCCACG
Source organism: Bradyrhizobium sp. AUGA SZCCT0182 (assembly GCF_018130185.1). Taxonomy (NCBI): domain Bacteria; kingdom Pseudomonadati; phylum Pseudomonadota; class Alphaproteobacteria; order Hyphomicrobiales; family Nitrobacteraceae; genus Bradyrhizobium; species Bradyrhizobium sp. AUGA SZCCT0182. Next base: position 65,379 of record NZ_JAFCLY010000011.1, read on the forward strand.
CCGCTAACTTCCCGCCAGCCCGTCGCGCTGCCTACCAAAGGCGAAGGACCGTCGCGGGCGGAACCTGATTTTAGTGACTTTCTTGGTCAGGTATCAGACAGACAACCGTTTTCGGACGGCGGTATTTTTTGCCATGCCCGGGACCAGAGCTGATCCAGAGCTGTTGCCCATCCACCGTCCGCGCTGCCCTGACTGCAAAACGCGGATGCTGACGGTTGCCGTGTCGGCGGGACCGGAAGGTTTCGAGCATCGAAACTATCAATGCCCGAAGTGCGCCCATGCCGAAACCAGGATCGAGGCAATCGACCCGCTGGATACGACGGCCGTGGATCGGACAGGTCTCGAGCCGGGACGGTTGCCCCCTCAGGAAGCCGCGCCAGGCCCGGTCATCGATAATCCGACCAAAACCCAGCCGAAGCGTTAGATCCATGGCCAGACCGATCAAGAATCCCCGCCCCAGGCTCGATCTCGAAACCGAAGCGCTGGCCGCGCTTGAAGCAGCCCGCACCATGGCCCCCGGCCCGGAGCGCACCGAAGCGATGAAACGCGCAGGCATTCTGCAAAACGCCGTGGACATGCAGGGCATGCTGTTTGCGAAACGAGGCCGGCCACCGAAGACCTGAGCCAAGCCAGACCGTCAGCCACGGAAAACGTCAGCCCGCCCCGAGGAAAAATAGGATCGCGAAGAATATCGAGACGGCGATCACGACAGTCCACGCAGAGGCGCCTGCGACCCGGATCGCGATCTCCGTCAAGCTCAGGTCTTCGTCAAACCGGCGGCCGGACATTGGTCGTCAGCCGCACGACGGCTTCCGATTTCAGCGGGTCGGCAACCGTCCTGCTCTCGATCGCGTTGCATTTCGGGCATTCGAAAGTCCGCTCCTCCGACCCGTCAGACAAAGGCGCTAGTCGGACCAGCATCATCCGGGTGAGGCACCTGCCGCAGCGCGGCCGTTCGATCGAGGAAAGGGGAACGTCCGGCATTTTGGACATGATCCTTCCTTCATGCACATCTCGCCGGCTGGTTTGATCGGGCCCTGCTCGTCGCGGCGCGCCAAACGGCATCCTGCAAAATGGAGGTTCCCGAGCCCGTTGTAAGCCTGTCGGATCGTTCGCCAAATGAGTTCCCGCGTCTGTTCGCTACCCGACATAGTGGGATTATTTTCTTGCTATGTCCGGTAGTTGACGTACCGTCCGGCAATTATCGGGTATCCCGCGAAAGCACCGATAGCTGAGAGTAGTTCGCGCTCCCGCCTGTCAGCAGGAGCGCATTTCATGAACAATCAATTGCTCAGCCTTTTCCCGCCGTCCGACATGAAACTTCTCGGTCCGCATTTGAAGGCCGCACAATTCGACCAGCACCGGGTGTTGTTCGAGGCGGACCAGCGAATCCGCCACGTCTACTTTCCGACCAGCGCCGTGGTGTCGCTCGTGATCACGCTTTCGACCGGCGAAATGGTCGAAGCGGCCATGATCGGCAAAGACGGTGTGGTGGGTGCTTCCGCAGCGCTTGACGGGAAGATAGCGGTGAGCCGCGGCATCATTCAGCTTAGCGGTGAGATTGTGGTATGCGACATCGAAGCCCTAAAATCGGCCGCAATACAAAGCCCGAAACTGCTTGCCCTGCTCATGCGGCACGAACAAACGGTCTACGCCCAGGCCCAGCAATCCGCCGCATGTTTTGCCACGCACCAGGTGGAAGCGCGGTTCTGCCGCTGGTTGCTGCGCGCGAGAGATTTGTCCGATAGTGATTACCTGCCGTTCACGCAGGAATATCTCGGTGAGATGCTGGGTGTCAGACGAACGAGTGTGACCGCGGTGGCCAGGACATTGCAGGAGACGGGTCTGATCAAATATGCCCGCGGCAAGATCCAGATCGTGGATGCAGAAGCGCTGCAGGCGAGTGCCTGCGAATGCTACGGTTCGGTCAAGACGCATTACGAAAGGCTGATCGGGCCTCTCAAGAAGTAACCGTCAGGCTGATGCGTTGCGGATGCCGCGCTATTGGTTGCATGGCTTCAGCGCCTTGACCGCGGTTTCCGCCTCGGCCCGCGTTTTATAGATCGTATCGCTGGCCACAGTGATGTTAGGTGTATCGGTGCGAGGGGTCTTGTCGACCACCGTGCAGGTCTTCGTCAGCGAGTTCAGCACGATGTAGAATGCGGGAACGTTTCCCGCAGGCTGGGCGAGACCGGCACCGTTCAGGGTCAGCACGAAGATCGCGCAGAACAGGCTTCGTTTCATGGCAGTCTCCGTTAGCCGCTTCCGAGGCGAACAAGGCTCAGGACGAGCACCAGCAGGATCGCGCCGATAAGCCCGCCAAAGAAGATCCACTTTCTGAGCGGCGTATTGAGGATCACCTCGGCGCCCCGCGCCTTGTCGGCGGGATAGGGTTCTTTTGGCGGTGGTGCGGGTTGCGCAGGACCTTCTCTGACCACGGGCGTCCTCCCGGTTCAGGATGCAGTCTTTGAATTGTGCAGCAGCGAACGGTGGCGGAACGCCTTGCCGCGCTTGTCAACGCGCGGCGAGATTGCCGGTTCCGGCTTCGTGCGTTACGCGCGGCGGAAAGCTCCTCAAACGCATCAAGCGGATTTGCTGGGAACTTTGGCGATACCTTCGATGAAGAGATCGAGGATCGCTTCCGCGGTTCGCTCGGCGTCCGCGCCGGCGACGCCCCAGCGCGGAAAATGACCGTCGATATTCATCCGGGCGAAGCCATAGACCAGCGCCCGGCCGGCGATCTGCACCTGTTTCAGGTCCGCCGAGCGCAATTGCCCCTGCGCAAACGCCTCCGCCAGCGTGCGCTCGGTAAGGTCGATCAGTTCGGCATTGTCGTGCGAGACGCCGGCCGCCTCGTCGTGATCAAAAAAACGGCGGCTGGAAATGATCTCGAAATGGGTCGGGTTCCTCATCGCCCAGCGCAGATAAGCGAGCCCCAGGCAGCGAAACCGGCCCAAGGGCTTGTTGGCCGGATTGCTGGCCGGTGCCTCGGCCAGCGCCGCTTCGATCTCGGCCCGGAACCTGCGCTGCGCCTCCTCGGCAACCGCGTTCATCAGGGCGTCGCGGCTGGGAAAATGCCGGAACGGCGCCCCCGGCGACACCCCGGCACGGCGGGCAGCCTCGCGGACACTGACCGCGTCAGGACCGCCCTCGCCGACCAGTTGCAGCGCGGCGTCGATCAGAACCCGGCGGAGATCGCCATGATGATAGGGCTTTGCCGCCGGCGCGCGCGCCGTGCGGCGGCGCGGCTTGGCCGGCAGTTTGGCGGACGGAGGCTTGGCCGAGGAACGCATCGTCCCTCCTAACATCACCCTCTTGTGAATGTAAGCAACGATTACACGGGTTGACGATGCGTGACGCGCATATGTAACTGATGATTACATTTATTGCAGGGGGAGCGCGCGATGTCGGAAAGCCGTCGAAACTGGTTCGAAGGCTGGCGGCTGTTTGCCGTGCTGGCGCTGACCCTGCTCGCTCTTAGCGTCTGGATCGCCGGCATGCGGCAATTCGAGGTCGATGGCGTGCGCATGGTGATCCGCTTCACGGCGCGGACCTCGCTGCTGTTCTTTTGTCTCGCCTTCAGCGCCGCTGCGCTGGCGCGGCTCTGGCCCAACGCCTGGACGCGATGGCAGCGCCGCAACCGCCGTTACCTCGGCGTGACCTTCGCAGCCTCGCACGGCATTCATGCGATTGCGATCGCCGCCTTCGCAATGATGGATCCCGCGGGTTATGCGGCCGCGACCTCGCTCGCCTCCTACATTTTCGGCGGCATCGGCTATGCCGTCATCATCGCGATGACGGCAACGTCATTCGACCGGTCAGCCAAAGCCCTCGGCGCGAGCGCCTGGCGCAGGTTGCATCTGATCGGCGGCTATTATCTGCTGTTTCAATTCATGGTCTCGTTCGGCAAGCGAATTCCCGACATGCCGCTATACGCGGTGTTCCTGATCCCGCTGCTGGCGGTGTTCGCTTTGCGGATGATCAGCATGGCCGCGGCGCGAACGCCGCACACGGTGCAGGCGGGATGACGGCCATAACGCCTGCGCGCTCGTACGGTCATATCAGATCAGATGAAACGTGCGGCCCAATCGGCGATGAATCGTGATCACGGCGCGATCGACGTCGCTGATCAGGCTGTCGCCGAGCGCGACGCTCGGAATTTCCCAGTTGCGGCCGCCGCGGACGCCCGGCACCGGTTGAAGACCAGTGATGCGCGCCGTTTCGCATCCCGGTTGATCGCCAAGCGCCTCGTTGACGAGTTCGGTCAGTTCCGCGCTGGTCTTGCCAATCGTCGTCATGCCTGCGGCGTCAGGCCGAGGCGCCTGGCGATGATCTTGTCGATGGTGCGCTTGGGCAGCAGCGCCGCCGCCAACACCTGAAGCGGATCGGGCACGATCGAATAGCGAACCCTGGGATTTGGCAGCGTCAGCGCGTCGAAGATCTTCGCGGCGATTTTCTCCGCGGGCAATCCGATCGAACCAAGTTGCAGCATGTAGGCTCGGACCTTTTGCAGCGCCGGAAAGAACGGCGAGTTCTTGTAGCCGGATATGTCGACGTCCTCGGCCTTGCTCCAGATCGGCGTTTTTACCGCGCCGGGCGCGATGATGATGACGTCGATCCCGAACAGCATCAATTCGCGGCGCAGGCTCTCCGACAGCCCCTCGATCGCGTGCTTGGAGGCCGCATAGGCCGACGTCATCGGGACGCCATTTTTCCCCGAGACCGACGAGATCATGACGACGCGCCCCTTTGGTCCCTTCAATGACGGATCGGCGCCGAGCAGCGGGCCGAACGCCTGCGTCGCGATAACCGGCCCGATCACATTGACCTCCATCTGGCGGCGGAATTCGTCGGCCGCGAGTTCAAGCACGGGACCTGCCACCGCGATGCCGGCATTGTTGACGAGGCCCGCGAGCGTTTCGCCGTTCAATTGGCTGCGCACCTCGCGCGCCGCGGCCAGCACCGCGGCCTCGTCGGTGACGTCGAACCGCAGCGGCGTGAAATTGGCGCCGAACTCAACCCTGAGGCGGTCCGCGTCGACCTGCTTGCGCACGCTGCCGAACACGCGAAAGCCACGATCGAGCAGCAGTTTCGCGGCAGCCCAGCCGATGCCGGTGGATGCACCGGTGATGACGACGGATCTCATGATTGTCTCCCCCTCTGTGAAGCGGGGCTGATGTAATCCGGATCGAGAGAAGTGCAATGCGCGGCGGCGGCGGCCAAAATTCCCGTCACGACGGTGCGCGCGCACGCCCCCGTTCTTGCGCGGGAGGTTGAAGAACGCATTCCGGCAGCCTTAACAGAATTCATCGTGAAAAAATCCTTAGCGCCGCGCATCATGGACCGCCTCCTCGGCAGCGGACCGGGCTTGATGGCCTGTTGTCGAAGCGCTTCGCCTTCGAGTTTTTTTCGCAACGGTTTGGAGAGGATAGCTGCCGGTCAAAATACCGGAAACGGCGCAAATTATGCGAATGCCGGCGGTTAGGCGCTGATCACGGCGCAATATAACGGCATGCAGCGTCGCGTGCGTGGTAAAGCAATCGGGAATGCAAAGCGGACAATGTTCTGCGGCGAATTCGCGACAATGGTTGCGAATTTCGCAATTGCCTGTTTTCAGTGCTGCCGTTCCGCATTTCTACGGGCTTTCGCCTTAACGCTCGCGAAAGACCGCGTTCGCCATTGTGCGTGCTGAAGTTGAAACAACAAACAGGCCGCCACAATGGCGCAACAGCCGGCTCACTCGATTATCGCCGAACTCGAAGATGCCGTAAGGGGTGGATCGCCAGCTCGGCGCGTCGAAACCCTCCGTCAGGTCACTGATCTTTTCCTCAATGACGGCGAACGCCTCAGCGAAGACCAGGTCAAGGTGTTTGACGACGTGCTCTGCCTCTTGATCGCACGCGTCGAGACACGGGCAAGAACCGAGCTCAGCAAGCGGCTGGCGCCGCTCGACTATGCGCCGTTCGAAGTCATTCAATACCTCGCATGGGACGATGAAATCGCGGTCGCCGGCGAGGTGCTCACCCATTCCAGCCGCATCAGCGTCGAAGCGCTGGTCGAGATCGCCAGCAGCAAGGGCCAGGACCATCTGCTCGCAATTTCGGCGCGCGACAACTTGCCGGAGGCCGTCACCGACGTGATCGTCGATCGCGGCCAAACCAAGGTCATTCGCAGGCTCGCGAAGAACGCAACCGCGCGGTTCTCCGAAGCCGGCTATTCCGGCATGGTGGCCCATTCCGAAGCTGACGACGAACTGGTCGAGATCCTCGGCCTGCGCCTCGATCTTCCGATCAAGTTCCTGCGCGACCTGCTGCGCCGCGCCAAGGACGCCGTTCGCACCCGGCTGTTGGCCCTTGCGCCGCCCGCACTCCAGGAAGAGATCCGGCGGGTGATCGAAGACATCGTGCGCGAGGGACCTCCGTCCGGACGCGACTTCCGCGTGGCCGAAGAACTGGTCAGGCTGATGATGGAATTGAAAGAGCTGGACGACGCAGCGGTCTATGGTTTCGCCGAGAGCAAAAAGTTCGACGAGGTCATGGTCTCGCTCGCGGTCCTCAACGACGTGCCGGCCGAAATGATGGCCCGCCTGATCGAAGGGCCCCGCTCCGACCTCATCCTGATTCCCTGCCGGTCGGCCCGGCTGAACTGGCCGACGGTCGAGAGCATCCTGCGCAACCGCCCGGTGAAGCGCCGCATCGACGACCAGACTCTGGCCGTCGCCCAGCGGGACTACAAGCGACTGTCGATGGAGACCGCCCAGCGCACCGTGCGCTTCTGGCAACTTCACAACAGGATCGAGCGGTAGGCGGGCGCTGATCGCACCTAGCGCGAAGAAATGAAAAGGGCCGCGCAATGCGCGGCCCCGACTTCCATTTTGACCTAAAGCCGCTTAGTTCTTGGTCTTATCGACCAGCGCGCCCTTCTTGATCCACGGCATCATGTCGCGGAGCTTGGCGCCGACTTCCTCGATCGGATGTTCGGCGAGCTTGGCGCGGGTGGCCTTGAACGAGGTCTGGTTGACCTTGTTCTCCAGCATCCAGTCGCGGGCGAACTTGCCGCTCTGGATGTCGGCGAGAACGCGCTTCATCTCGGCCTTGGTCTCGGCGGTCACGATGCGCGGGCCGGTGACGTATTCGCCGTATTCGGCGGTGTTGGAGATCGAGTAGTTCATGTTGGCGATGCCGCCTTCATAGATCAGGTCGACGATCAGCTTCACTTCGTGCAGGCACTCGAAATAGGCCATCTCCGGCGCGTAGCCGGCTTCCACCAGCGTCTCGTAGCCGCCCTTGATCAATTCGACCAGGCCGCCGCAGAGCACCACCTGCTCGCCGAACAAATCGGTCTCGCACTCTTCCTTGAACGTGGTCTCGATGATGCCGGCGCGGCCGCCACCAACGGCCGAGGCATAGGACAGGCCGAGGTCGTGGGCGTTGCCGGACACGTCCTTGGCGATCGCGATCAGGCAGGGCACGCCGCCGCCGCGCTGATATTCCGAGCGCACGGTGTGGCCGGGGCCCTTCGGCGCGATCATCAGCACGTCGAGATCGGCGCGCGGGTCGAGCAGGTTGAAATGCACGTTGAGGCCGTGCGCGAACACAAGCGCCGCTCCCTTCTTCATGTTGTCGTGCAGATGCTCGCGGTAGATGTCGCCCTGCAGTTCGTCGGGGGTGAGCATCATGACGAGATCGGCCCATTTGGCGGCTTCGGCGACTTCCATCACCTTGAAGCCGGCGGCCTCCGCCTTCTTGGCCGAAGCCGAGCCCTTGCGCAGCGCAATGGCCACTTCCTTGACGCCGGAATCCTTCAGGTTCAGCGCATGGGCGTGGCCCTGGCTGCCGTAGCCGACGATGACGACTTTCTTGCCCTTGATCAGGTTCAGGTCGGCATCACGATCGTAATAAACTCGCATAGTCGTTTCCTCATCGGTGGCCAAATCAGGCCGGTTAATCAGGCATTTGGGTTAAGATGGAGCGCCGGTCGCCCGCGAATTTCCGGCGTTGTCTAGAGCATTTTTCGCGTCAAAGGAAACCCGTTTCTGCATGGCGCGGTGCGGCATCATGCGTCCATGAAGACCGGGTAGAGCGAGGCCAGCAGCAGCACCGCCATCACGATATTGAAGGCCCGCACCGCCCTCGGCGAGGTCAGCACCGGCCGCAGCGCGCTGCCGAACAAGGCCCAGGCGGTGCAGGAAAGCACCCCCAGCAACAGGCTCAGGACGACCTGGATCGCGATGTTCCAGGGATAGGCCGCGATCGCCGCATAGGCCGTGATGGTGCCGATCACCATGACCCAGCCCTTGGCGTTGACCCATTGGAACATGGCCGCGCCCCAGAAGGTCATCGGCCCGCGGCGGTTGTCCTGGTCGGCCGAAACCGGCCCGGACATCGCGATCGCGGCGGCAAGATAGATCAGGTAAACGACGCCGGCATATTTCAGGACCGTCTGCAGCACCGGATAGGCGATGAAGATGGTGCCAAGGCCAAGCCCGACCGCGCCGACCATGAAGGCAAAGCCGACAGTGATCCCGGCGATGTGCGGGATGGTCGGGCGGAACCCGTAAGTCAGCCCCGAGGACAGCAGCATGATGTTGTTCGGCCCCGGCGTGAAGAACATCACGGTGGCGAACAGCACGAAGGCGATCAGGAGCGAATGTGACATGGTGGCCTCACGCGATCTTTGGCAGAACTGTTTTGATGAGGCCTGCAAGCGCTTCACCAGCAGCATGATGGCGAAGCCGACATCGGCCGGTTGCATTTTTTAGCTTTGTTGGTGGTCCGGCTTCGGTTTGCGCAAAAGATAAGTGCCGTGCAGCGGCGCGTGGTAGTCGACCGATTCCAGCGTGAAGCCGACATCGGTCAGCATGCGTTCGATCACCCAGCCGAAGGTCGAGTACTCGTCGCGCATATGGGTGACCACGCTATCGCGCTCGAAATCGTGGTTCTTGATCGAGAAATCGGCCCACGCCTCGACGTCGCGATCGACGCCGTCGGGCATGCTGACGAAGACGATGTCGCGCAGGTAGAAATTCGCGCCGGGCTTCAGCGCCGCAAAAATCCGCGCCAGCGCCACCGCCTTCCAGAAATCCGGCAGATGATGCAGCGTGAACTCGCTGACGATCAGGTCGTAGGAATTCGGCTGATAGGCGAAGCTCAGCATGCCCGCCGGCTGGGTGCGGACCGCGACCTTGCGGTCGCGCGCCTGGATGTTGGCGAGCGCCAGCATCGCCGGCGAGATGTCGATGGCGTCGACCTCGGCGCCCATCAGCGCCGCCTCGACCGCCAATACGCCGTTGCCGCAGCCGATATCGGCCATCCGCCAGCCGCGCTCGACGCCGAGCATGGTCAGCGCCGCGCGGGCGCGGATGTCGCTGTCGTCATGCCGGTCGTAGATCGAGGCGACGGCGGAATCGAGCCCGAGTTGCCGCCGTTGATTGTAATACCAGTCGCGCGCCAGCATGGTTCACATCCCCTCAGGCCCGCGTCCGATCGCGGCAACGCCGGTGCGCGACACCTCGACAAGGCCGATCGGTCGCATCAGGTCGATGAACTGACTGACCTTGGCCGAATTGCCGGTGATCTCGAACACGAAGCTTTCGGTGGTGGCGTCGATCACGCGGGCGCGGAACGCGTCCGCCAGCCGCAGCGCCTCGACGCGGTTGTCGCCGCCGCCGCGCACCTTCACCATGGCGAGCTCGCGTTCGATCGAGCGGCCGGTCAGCGTCATGTCGACGACGCGATAGACCGGAACCATACGGTCGAGCTGGTGCTTGATCTGCTCGATCACCATCGGCGTGCCGGTCGTGACGATGGTGATGCGGGAGAGATGTTTCTGGCTCTCGGTCTCGGAGACGGTGAGGCTTTCGATGTTGTAGCCGCGGCCGGAGAACAGCCCGATCACGCGCGCGAGCACGCCCGGCTCGTTCTGCACGAGCACCGAGAGCGTGTGCGACTCGGTCGGATCGTGGCGCTCTTCGAGGAAATAGGCGGATGCGGGCTGATTCATTGTCGTTCCCAAATCTTGGCTACGCCAGTGCCTTGGCGGCGGTGACATTTTCGTTGCGGGCGATCCATTTCCAGAACAGATCGAAATCGATATTGCCGCCGGACAGGATCAGCCCAACCCGCTTGCCGCGGAGCTTCGACTTCTCCTGCAGGGCAGCAGCAAGCGCGGCGGCGCCGGCGCCTTCAGCGAGATTGTGGGTATCAGTCCAGTAGGCGCGCACCGCATCGGCGATTTCGTCGTCGGTCACCTGGACGATGTGCGAGGCGCCCTTGCGAATGATCGCCAGCGCCTCGGCGTCGGGGACGCGCGTCGCCATGCCGTCGGCCAGCGTGTTGCTGCTGTTGGTCTTCACCACGGTGCCGGCAGCGAACGACAGCGCATAGGACGGCGCTTCCGTCGACTGCACGCCGACGATTTCCGTCTTTAGCCCGAGCAGATCACGCGCCAGGATGCAGCCGCAGATGCCGGATCCCTGCCCGATCGGCACATAGAGCACATCGATATCATCAGCAGCACGCAGCAATTCCAGCGCGTAGGTGGCAACGCCCATCACGAGGTCGCGGTGGAACGAGGGCACCAGCTCGAGGCCCTCGCGTTCGGCGTGACGCTCGCATTCCTCGCGGGCGGACTGAAAATCCTCGCCATGCTCGATGAGGTTGGCGCCCAAGGCGCGCATCGACTGGTTTTTCTCGACCGAATTGCCATGCGGCACATAGATCGTCGCCGGTACGCCGAAACGGCGTGCGGCGAAAGCGAGACTCTGGCCGTGATTGCCGCGGGTCGCCGAGATAATTCCTGAGATCTGCACCCGCTCGCGTTGCAGCCGCTCGACATAGACCAGCCCGCCCCTCACCTTGAAGGCACCGATCGGCGTGTGGTTCTCGTGCTTGACGACCACGTCGGCGCCGAGCCGCTGCGCGAGCAGCGGCCACGCATGCGCCGGCGTCGGCGGCATCGCGGCCCCGACGATCCTGTGCGCGTGCTCGAGTTGCCCCAGATCAAACATCTGACCTCACACCAGCGCCTTGCCGCCGGCAAAGGCCGCCGCGGTCGCCTCGTCGGTCGCTTCCGCCGGCAACAGCATTTCATTGTGCGCCTTGCCGGACGGAATCATCGGGAAGCAATTTTCCAGCGCCGCGACGCGGCAATCGAACAGCACCGGGCGCTTGATCGAGATCATTTCCTTGAGCGCGCCGTCGAGATCGCCGGGCTTGATCGCCTGCAGGCCGACACAGCCGAACGCGTCCGCCAGCTTGACGAAATCCGGCAGCGCCTCCGAATAGGAATGCGACAGCCGGTTGCCGTGCAGCAGCTGCTGCCACTGCCGCACCATGCCCATATACTGGTTGTTCAGGATGAAGATCTTGATCGGCAGTTCAAACTGTACCGCCGTCGACATCTCCTGCATCGTCATCTGCACCGAGGCGTCGCCCGCGATATCGATCACGAGGCTGTCCCGGTGCGCGACCTGGACGCCGAGCGCGGCCGGCAGCCCGTAGCCCATGGTGCCGAGCCCGCCCGAGGTCATCCAGCGGTGCGGCTCCTCGAAGCCGAAGAACTGCGCTGCCCACATCTGGTGCTGACCGACTTCGGTCGTGATGTAGGTGTCGTGCCCGCGCGTCGCCTCGAACAGGCGCTCGATGGCGTATTGCGGCAGGATGACTTCGCTGTTCTTCCGGTAGGCGAGCGAATTGCGCGCCCGCCATACGGCGATCTCCTGCCACCACGCCTTGATGTCCGGCTTTTTCGCTTCCGCCTTGAACACCTGCAACAGATCGCCGAGCACGTTGCCGCAGTCGCCGATGATCGGTACGTCGACGTGGATGTTCTTGTTGATCGAGGACGGATCGATGTCGATGTGGATCTTCTTCGAGCCCGGCGAGAACGCGTCGGTGCGGCCGGTGATGCGGTCGTCGAAGCGCGCGCCGACGCACAGCATGACGTCGCAATCATGCATCGCCATGTTGGACTCATACGTGCCGTGCATGCCGAGCATGCCGAGCCAGTTCTTGCCGGTCGCGGGATAGGCGCCGAGGCCCATCAGGGTCGAAGTGATCGGAAAGCCGGTGACTTCGACCAGTTCGCGCAGCAGTTTCGAGGCTTCGCGTCCGGAATTGATGACGCCGCCGCCACTGTAGATCACCGGGCGCTTTGCGCCGGCGAGCAGCGCCACGGCTTTGCGGATCTGCGACGCGTCGCCCTTGACCCGCGGCGTGTAGGAAACATGCACGTCGGACTTGCGCGGCGGATGATAGGTGCCGGTCGCGAACTGCACGTCCTTTGGCACGTCGACCACGACGGGTCCGGGACGGCCGGTCGTGGCGACGTAAAACGCCTCGTGCAACACTTTCGCGAGATCGTTGACGTCGCGCACCAGCCAATTGTGCTTGGTGCAGGGTCGCGTGATGCCGACGGTGTCGCATTCCTGGAACGCGTCATTGCCGATCAAATGCGTCGGCACCTGCCCGGTGATGCAGACCAGCGGAATCGAATCCATCAGCGCGTCCGTCAGCGGCGTCACCATGTTGGTGGCGCCGGGGCCGGAAGTCACCAGCACGACGCCCGGCTTGCCGGTCGAGCGCGCATAGCCTTCGGCGGCGTGGCCGGCGCCCTGCTCGTGCCGCACCAGGATGTGCTCGACCTCGCTCTGCTGGAAGATCTCGTCATAGATCGGAAGCACCGCACCGCCGGGATAGCCGAACAAATGCTGGACGCCATGATCGATGAGCGCGCGCACGATCATCGCGGCACCGGTCATCTGGTTCGGATCGTGGCTCTTGTCGGTCATGACGTTTTCCTTGGCTTGCTCCGGATGCGCTGTGTCTGCGCGGCTTCGTCGGTTTGGATTTGGGAAATAAAAAAGGGCCCCAGAGGCCCTATGCACACCGCCTGCAATTGGATGGCCTCAGCCATCCCGGGCGGTGCGCCAGGGTACGACTACGATAAGGAGCTTGGTAATAATATTGCGCATAGGACGGTCCATACTTCCCGAAGATTACGCGCGTTATAGCGATCGGACCCCGGAAGTCAAGGGAAGGACGCTTTCAGCCCGATTAAGGCAGTGTAACGGGGTTCCGGCCGTTCGGCGAGTGCGAATTTGCTGTTCCCTGCCATGCGCGGGGCCCTACGACGTCCCCGTCATTCCAGGATGGTCCGAAGGACCAGACCTCAGGGGCGCTATTGCGCCCCCGGGGAATCTCGAGATTCCGGGTTCGCTTCGCGCCCCGGAATGACGGTGGCCACCCACCCCCGCGCCGCCTCCGGCGCCACCCACTCAAACTCCGGCAATTGGTGCCGGAACCAGGTGAACTGCCTCTTGGCGTAGTGGCGGGTGTCGGCGCGGCCGATCTCGGCGGCCTCCGCTTGGCTGATCTCGCCCTTCAAATGCCGGATCAGCGCCGGCACGCCATGGGCCTTCATCGCCGGCAGCAGAGGGGCGAGGTGTCGGGCGACCAGTGCGGCCACCTCCTCCAATGCGCCTGCTGCCAGCATCGCATCGAACCGCGCATCGATCCGGGCATAGAGCTGGTCGCGCTCGGGTGCCAGAAATAGCGCGTGAAACTCGCCTTGCGGCAGCAGCGGCGGCAGGCCTTCACGGTGCCAGTCGGTCAGCGCGCGGCCGGTGGCCTCGACCACTTCGAGCGCCCGTGCGATGCGGGCGCGGTCGCGCGGCTTCAGGCGTTCCGCCGTTGCCGGGTCGCGCTTTGCGAGCTCCGCATGCAACGCTTCGACGCCATCGCGCTCCAGCCGCGCGCGCACGCTGTCACGCACTTCGGCCGGGATCGGCGGCACCGCCGACAGGCCGCGCGTCAGCGCCTTGAAATAGAGGCCGGAACCGCCGACGAAGATTGGCAGGCGTTTTGCGGCTTGTGCTTCCGACAGCATTTTGGCGGCGTCCGCGACCCACGCGCCGGCGGAAAAATTCACGGCGGCATCGACATGGCCATAGAGCCAATGCGGTGCCTGCGCCTCTTCGGCGGGCGTCGGGCGGGCCGTGATGATGCGGAGATCGCGATAGACCTGCATGGAATCCGTATTGATGACGACGCCGCCGGTCTTTTGCGCCAGCTCAAGGGCCAGCGCCGACTTGCCGCTGGCGGTCGGCCCTGCGATAAGCACGGCCTTATTCCCCAAACGCGAATTCCCCTGCATGTCCCTCGTCGCCACGCTCATCTGCAATCCCGTCAACCCCGCGCTCGACTCTACCATCGTCGACGGCGCGCTGGCCGTCCTGCCCTCGCCCGGCACGGCCCAATGGCTGTTCGACGAAGTTGCGGTCGATATCCCCTTCACCGGCAGCGAGGATATCAAGGCGATCGAGGCCCGCCTGCGCCAGGCGCGGGGCGACCTGCCGATCGACATTGTGGTGCAGCCTGCCGCCTTCCGGCGCAAGAAGCTTTTTCTCGCCGACATGGATTCCACCATGATCGGCCAGGAATGCATCGACGAACTGGCCGATTTTGCCGGACTGAAGGCGCACGTCGCCGCCATCACCGAACGCGCGATGCGCGGCGAAATCGAGTTCGAGCCGGCGCTGCGCGAGCGCGTCGCGCTGCTGAAGGACATGCCGGTCGGCGTGGTCGATGAAGTGCTGAAAAAGCGTATCACGGCGACGCCGGGCGGCCGCGAACTGGTCATGACCATGCGCGCCAACGGCGCCTACACTTGCCTGATCTCGGGTGGTTTTACGCTGTTCACCAACGCGGTCGCCGCGATGATCGGGTTCCAGGAAAACCGCGCCAACGAGTTGAAGGTGTCGGGCGGCAAGCTCACGGGCGAAGTCACCGAGCCGATCCTCGGCCGCGCCACCAAACTCGCGACGCTGGTCGAACTCACCGAGTCCTTTGACCTCGACGACATCGACACGCTGGTGACCGGCGACGGCGCCAACGATCTCGGCATGATCGAGGCCGCCGGCCTCGGCGTCGCCTATCACGCCAAGCCAGCCGTGGCGGCGGCCGCCGCCGCCCGGATCGACCACGGCGATCTCACCGCATTGCTCTATGCGCAGGGCTATCGGCGCGATGAATTTGTGACGGCGTGAATCACCGCCGCACCTGAACACGAAGCATTTAATTGCTTGTTCGTGACGACCCGCTCGCCCAGTTTTGCAGAGAGCAGCGCGGGTGGAGTTCTTTCAGGTGAACCAAATCAATCTACGATTCGCAACGTCCTCCCCTGCCGGGAGCGACCCGCTGCAGGCCATCGAGACGGCCTATCGGCGGATCGAGACCGAGCGTGACCGGAACTGCTGGATCCATGTCCGCCCGATCGCGGAGGCGCGGGATCATTGCCGCACGCTGATGGCACGCGCCGATTCCGGCGAAACCCTCCCCCTGCTCGGTGTCCTGTTCGGCGTCAAAGACAATATCGACGTTGCGGGCATGCCGACGACGGCCGCCGTTCCGGCGTTCAGCTACATGCCGGCACGATCAGCCGAAAGCGTCGAACGCTTGATCGCGGCCGGCGCGATCTGCATCGGCAAGACCAATCTCGATCAACTCGCCACCGGCCTCTCCGGCGCGCGCTCGCCCTACGGATCATGCGCTGCCGTCGCAGACCCGCGCTATGTCTCGGGCGGCTCCAGTTCGGGCTCGGCGGTCGCGGTCGCCGCCGGCCACGTCACGTTCGCGCTTGGCACCGATACCGGCGGTTCGGGCCGCATTCCCGCCGGGTTCAACGACGTCGTCGGCATCAAACCGACGGTCGGGCTGGTTTCGTCGCGTGGCCTGGTGCCGAATTGCCCGACGCTGGATTGCGTCTCGATCTTCTGCAATTCGGTACAGGACGGCGCCGCGATCCTGGACGTCATGGAAGGCTTCGATCCCGAGGATCCGTACAGCCGGCTCGCGCCCGCCTCCGTCAGCGCCCGCGCCAGCGGCAAGTTCAGGTTCGGCCGCCTCATGGCCAAGGATCTCGAATTCTTCGGCATGCCCGAATGCGGCGCGCTCTATGAGCAGGCCTGCAACAGGTTTTCCACCCTCGGCGGCACCGCGGTCGAGATCGACTTTGCGCCGTTCGCCGAGGCCGGCGCGATGATGTTCGCCGGACCCTGGGTCGCGGAAAGACGCGCCTCGATATCAGCGCTGATGGAGGTCGATACCGATCGCCTGCTCGATGTTACAAAAACCGTGCTTCGGACGGCCACCAGCTATTCGGCGATCGACGCCTTCACCGCGATGCACCGGTTGTTGCGGCTGCGCCGGCAATCACAAGGCCTTCTCGCCGGTGTCGATGCGCTGGTGGTGCCCACGGCGCCGCGACCGTTCCTGCTGGACGAGATGCACAGCGATCCGATCACGCTGAACAACCGCCTTGGCCACTACTCTTACTTCGCCAATCTGCTGGATCTCTGCGCGGTAGCGATCCCGAACGGCGTGTTGCCGAACGGCATCCCCATGGGGGTGACGCTGCTGGCGCCGGCCTGGTCCGACCGGGCGCTGATCGCGCTGGCGCGGCGGCTCGACACAAAATCGCGAAAACAACCCCATGCACAGTAGGGAATGTGCCTCGGCTCGCAAGCACGCCACGATTGTGTCCCGGGTGCGAGAAAGATGGTCCATCGTCACGGCCCAACCTCATCTCATCCCGCGCTAGACCACTTCAAGATCCAGCGCCGGCATGTTCAGGATCGAGATCAGCCCCCGGTGATACCGGATGATGCCGCGCTGCTGCATGCGCGCGAGCTGGACGGTGACCCATTGCCGGGTTGAGCCGATCAGGTTGGCGAGGTCGCCATGCGTAAACGGCACCGCAATGGTGGTTTCGCGGCCGCTCCGGATGCCATGTATCCGCGACAGGAAGATCAGCAGGCGATGCAGCCGCTCGGTGACCGAGCGCGTCCCCAGCATCTGCGCCATCGCCGAATAGCACCGCGCCTTGAACGCAAGCGCATCCAGCAGCGCCACCGCCAGTGGGGCGGACTCCAGCGCGACTTTCTTCAGCGCCGGTCCCGGCAGAAATGTCAGCTCGCTCGCTTCAACTGCCACCGATGTCCACATATGCGGTCCGGTGCCGAACAAATCCGGGCCGCCGACGAAATTGCCCGGAAACCAGTAGGCCAGCGTCACCTCGCGCCCTGACGGCGCGACGTAGTAGCTGCGAATGCGGCCGGATCGGATCAAGTAGATTCCGGTCTGACCATCGCCCTGCTGCCAGACGAACTGGCCGGTTTCGAGAGGCTTGTCGCGGCCTATACCGCGCAGGCGCTGCCGATCCGCCTCGCACAGTTCGTCCAGCAGACCCGGCAACGGGCGGACGAGGCTGTCCGATTCCGCCAGCATGATTCCGGCCGCGGCTCTCGCTTGTGCTGCTGTCATGGTCGCCTCCTTGAATTGAGCTAATCAATTCAAGACTCGTGCCAACAAGGCGCATTTTGGCGCCGTAAGAGCCTTTTCCGTTCCGATGGAATCGGAACGGGGCTCAGGATTTTTGATTTGACGCGTTTTCTTTAGCGCGAACCGGTATCCACTTCGCTTTGAAAACGCTCTAGCCGGCGCTCGACTGATCGAAGGCGCGACGGCCTTCGGACCGGATCAGGTCGAGACAATCCTTCTTCAGCGCAAGGTAGGCGGGATCGAGCATGATGGCGTTGGAACGCGGCCGCGGCAGATCGACGCCGAGATCGCGCAGGATGCGTCCGGGGCCCGCGCTCATGATCAGGACCCGGTCCGCCAGCAGAATGGCCTCGTCGATGTCGTGGGTGACGAACACGACCGTGGCATCGATGCGCTCGCGCAATTCGAGCAGGCTGTCCTGCATCACGCTGCGGGTCTGGGCGTCGAGCGCCCCGAACGGCTCGTCCATCAAAAGCACGCGCGGCTGGTTGGCAAGCGCGCGTGCAATCGCAACGCGTTGCTGCATGCCGCCGGAGAGCGTGTGCGGATAGGCGTCGGCGAAACGGTTGAGACCGATCATCTCGATCAGGCCGTCAGCAATCGCCCGGGCCTCGCTCCGCGACTTGCCCAGCATGCGCGGACCATGGGCGATGTTCTTGCGGACGGATTTCCAGGGAAACAGATGCGGCTGCTGGAACACCATGCCGACGTCGGGGCGCGGGCGCTGCATCGGCCTGCCGTCCACCATCACCGCGCCGCTGTACGGCGTCTCCAGGCCTGCGATGGTGTTGAGCACCGTCGACTTGCCGCATCCGGATGGTCCCACGATGCAGACGAACTCGCCATGAGCCACGCTGAACGTCACCCGATCGACGGCAATCACCTGCCCCTGCGGCGTGTCGAACACGATGCTGAGATCGGCGACGCTGATGATGGTGCGGGCCGCCGCGCGTTCTCCTGCAAGGGATGGCTGCGAATGCGCAAGCGTCAACGCGGCGTCGGACCGATGTACCATCTGCTTCATCGCCACCACACCGTGCGTTCCGCGACCGCCGCGAACAGGCGGTCGGCGACAAAGGACATCAATCCAAGCGCGGCCAATCCGCCCATCACCTGGCCGGTCTGCAGATTCTGCTGCGCTATCTCGATCCGGTAGACGATGCCGGCAAAGGCGCCCGCCAGTTCGGCCGCCACCAGCGTGTAGAATGAAATGCTGATCGCGGTTCGAAGCCCGACCACGATGTAGGGCAAGGCGCCGAGCAGCACGATCTCCTGCAGCATCTGGCGCCGCGGCGTTCCGAGCATCTGCGCCGCCCGGATCAGGCCGCGATCGACCTTCTGCACGCCGATATGCGTGGACAGCCACACCGTGAAGAAGACGCCCCAGACCACCAGGAACAGCTTTCCGGTTTCAGACAGGCCGAACCAGAGGATCACGATCGGAACGAAAGCGATCGGCGGTATCGGCCGCAGGATATGAAACAGCGGCGACAGCAGGCTTGATACCAGCGCGAACTGCCCGGTGAGAACGCCGAGCGCTATGCCCAGCGCCGCCCCCACCACGAACCCGGTCACGACGCGATAGAGGCTCGCCCCGAGATCGAGGAAGAACTGCCCGCTTCGCACCCATTCGAGCACGGCGACCGCGACGACCGACGGCGGCGGAAACAGTACGGCGTTGACGATCCCCGACCGTGCGATCACTTCCCATGCCACGACAAAGAGCGGGATCGAAAGCGCGCCGACCAGGATATTGAGCCGCTTCATCTGCTATTTGACCGAGACGGTGACGCGGCTGGCATCGATGCCGCGCAGCGGCTCGAGCGCCAGCACCTTGGCGAAGTCAGGCATCGTCGCTCCCGGCGGGTGGTTGCCGCTCTCCAGCCGCCACGCCGCATGCAGCTTGAGAATGCCAAGCAACTGATCGTCGATACGGACGCGGTAGACGTAGTCCTGCCAGATCGCAGCGAGTTCGTCGCGCTTCATGCCGACGATATCGGCGATGGTCGCGATCGCCTCGTCCGGGTTCGCCTTCAGCCAGGCCTCGGCGTCCAGCAAGGCCCGCAAGAATTTTTGCACCAGCGGGCCGTTGGCGTCGAGATAGGGCCGCGTCACCACGATGTTGAAGGTCTCGGAATACAGACCCTTGGTGTCGAGCAGCACCGCGTTCTCGCCAAGCGCCTTCCTGGCGTTGGCGATATGCGGCTCCCAGGTATCGAACGCGTCGATGCTGCCGGCCGCCATCGCCGGCAGCATTTCCTGCGGCCGCAGGTTGACCAGCGTCACGTCGCCCGGCGTCAGGCCCGCGGCCTTCAGCAGCGTCGCGGTGTAGACTTCGCTGCCGGTGCCCGCTGTGAAGCCGATCTTCTTGCCGCGCAGATCGGCCTTGGTCCTGATCCCGGCCTTTGCCGCCGTCATGGTCTTGAGATCGGAGTATTCCATGCCGGCGACGAACGCGATCGGCTGGTTTGCCATCGCCGCCGCGGTCACGGGCGCTTCGGCCGTGGTCGCAAAATCGGCGCCGCCGCCGAGCACGGTATCCAGGCATTGCTTGCCCGAGGTGAAGTTGGCGACGGTAATGTCGAGCCCCTGCTTTTCGAACATTCCCTTCGCCTTGGCGACGATGACGAGGCCCGATATCGGACCGAGATTCTGCGCCAGCCGCGCTTTCACAAGATCCTGCGCCGCCGCCATCGTGGGCCCGACGATCGACCAGCAGAGCACGGCACATGCCGCAAACGCGGCGGCGGGGATGGATCTGGCGCGCGGCATGAGTGATCTCCATGGGCCGCCAGGGGCTCTGACGGCATGCTTGGTGACAATGATGGCGCCGGCCCCTGACCGGTCCCACCCGCAAGCCCCGCGTCCTCCCTTTGGACCTCCCGGCCAGCCTGTTGGGACCGTTGAGGTGATCCCGCTGTTTTCCGAGATGCCGATCGTCGGTTATGGCCCCCGTCCAAGGAAGCAATTAATCGACATTGGACGCGGGCAGGCGCGACGTGACGCAGGGGTGCTTGCGCACCCCGGTCACGAGGTCGGGTCGTGCTGGATTGGGTTACGATCAGGCGCGCATGCGCGGCGGTATCGTCGAGATGAATTTGTGGAGGTGGGATTTCGGCGTCGTCCCGGCCTAGTGCGCAATTGCGCACGGGGGCCGGGACCCATAACCACCGGTGGCGGTTGCCTGGAAGGTATCAGCCACTGCCTCAATAAGCACGGCCGCAGTGTATGGGTCCCGGCCCCCGTGCGCAATTGCGCACTAGGCCGGGACGACATATCACTGCACGAGCAGCGGCACGAAGCGCAACTCGCCTTCGCCGTTGGCAACCATCAGCAGGACCGACTTGCGCCCGTCCTTCTTGATCTGATCGACCCGCTTCTTGACGTCGGCGGTGTTCGTCACCGCCTCCTGCGCCACCTCGACGATGACGTCGCCGGCGGACAGCCGCTTCTCGGCGGCATCGGAGGCATTGTCGACGCCGGTGATGACCACGCCCTTGACGCTGTCCTTGATCTTGTATTTTCCGCGCAGATCCTTGCTCAGGGCGGCCAGATCGAGACCGAGCACCTTTTGCGTCACCGGCTTCTCGGCGGCGGGCTCGTCCTTCGACTTGGCGGCGGCCTGCTGCACCTTCTCGTTATCCTCAAGCCGGCCGAGCGTCACCTTCTTGGTTTCCTCCGCGCCCTTGCGGATGACGACGACTTCGACTTCCTTGCCGACCGCAGTGTCGGCGACCACGCGCGACAGGTCCTTCGGATCCTTGACGTCCTTGCCGTCGAACTTGACCACGACGTCGCCGGGCTCGATCCCGGCGGGCTTGGCCGGACCCTTGTCGTCGATGCCGGCGACAAGCGCGCCGCGCGCCGGCTTGATGTTGAGGCTTTCGGCGATCTCGTCGGTGACCTGCTGGATGCGGACGCCGAGCCAGCCGCGGCGCAGCTCGCCGAACTCCCGGAGCTGATTGACTACGCCGATCACGGTCTTCGAAGGCACCGCAAAGCCGAGGCCGATCGAACCGCCGGTCGGCGAGATGATCAGCGTGTTGACGCCGACCACTTCACCCTCGAGGTTGAACAGCGGACCGCCGGAATTGCCGCGGTTGATGGAGGCGTCGGTCTGGATGTAGCTGTCGTAGGGCCCCTGGCTGATATCGCGGTTGCGCGCCGAGACGATGCCGGCCGTCACCGAGCCGCCGAGGCTGAAGGGATTGCCGATCGCAATCACCCATTCGCCGAGACGCAGCTTGTCGGACTCGCCGAACTTGACCGCGACCAGCGGCTTCACCGGCTTGAATTTCAACACCGCGATATCGGTCTTCTTATCGACACCGACCAGTTCGGCCTTGATCTTGGTGCCGTCGTTCATGATGATGTTGATCTCGTCGGCATCGGCGATGACGTGATTATTGGTGACAACGACGCCAGCGGTATCGATGATGAAACCGGAGCCGAGCGAATTGGTCTTGCGCGGCTGCATCTCGCTTCGCTCGCCCCCCTTGGGAGCGCCGCCGCGCCGGTTCTTGAAGAAGTCGTCGAAGAATTCCTCGAACGGCGAACCCGGCGGCAATTGCGGCGTGGCCTGCCGGTCGCCGCCACCACCCTTGGCCTCGACGTTCTGCGAGGTCGAGATATTGACGACGGCGTCGATCACCTTTTCGGCGATGTCGGCGATGCCGTCCGGGCCCCGCGCGAAAGCCGGCGCTGAAGCCAGAGCGCCGACAGCGCCGAGTGAAATCGCAGCCCCCATCATGCGCAGGCGACGGCTCAAAGCGGGTCTGGCTCCGGTCATGTCAGCTTCTCTCCAACGGGTCGATTTGGGGTCCACAGTGCGCCCGAACGGGTCTGAGGCGCAAGCATTTGAACCGGGCATTTCGGCGAAAAACCGGCCATCGGCGGCTCACGATTTCGTTGATTTCGCAGGCGATTTGCCAAGGTCGGCTCGGCTGGCGCGCTAGCGGCGAACCAGCCAGATCAGGAGCAGGCCCACGACCGCCGACCCGATGCCCACCGCGCGCAGAATGTTGTCCGGCGTCGTCATCGCGCTCTTCATCGCCCGGCGCATCCAGGCCGGGCTCGCCGCGAACATCAGGCCTTCCAGCACAAACAGGATTCCCAGGCCGATGAGGAAGTCGGCAAACGCTATGGACCTCATCGGATGGCAACCTCCCGCTGAACGCAGTTCTTGCTTTTATCGCAGGCGAAGCGGGGTCCGCTTCGCCTGATATGGTGTGGCCGGCCGAGAGCTATTGCTTCGGCGCGGCTGGCGCGGCGGCGGCCGGCGGGTGACCGGCCGAATTGGCGAAGAAGCGGAAGAACTCCGAATCCGGCCGCAGCAGGAAGCGGGTGTCGTTGCTGCGAAGCCCGGTTTCATAGGCCGACATCGAGCGATAGAACGCAAAGAAGTCGGGATCCTTGCCATAGGCCTCGGCGAACAGGCGGTTGCGCTCGGCATCGCCGGCACCGCGCGTCTGTTCGGACGTCGAATTGGCTTCCGCGATGATGACGGTCGCCTCACGATCGGCCTTCGACCTGATCTCCTGCGCCTTCTGTCCGCCTTGGGCGCGGAACTCAGCGGCTTCACGCGCCCGCTCGGTCTGCATGCGCTGATAGACCGCCTGGCTGTTCTGCTCCGGCAGATCGGCGCGGCGGATTCGCACGTCGACGACCTGGATGCCGTAACCGTCGGCCTCCTTGTCGAGTTGTTCGCGAATACGCAGCATCAGGGCTTCGCGCTCGTCGCGCACCACCGTGATGAAGGAGACCTCGCCCAGCACGCGGCGCAGCGACGCGTTCAACAGCGTCGTGAGCTGGATGTTGGCCGCCTGGATCGAACCGATGCTCTGATAGAAGCGCAGCGCGTTCTTGATGCGGTAGCGGGCGAAGGCGTCGACCACCAGCCGCTTCTGATCCGAGGCGATCACTTCCTGCGACGGATTTTCCAGATCGAGAATGCGCTTGTCGATCGTGATGACGGTGTCGATGAACGGCGCCTTGAAGTTCAGGCCCGGTTCGGTGACGACGCGGATGGGCTCACCGAGCCGCACCACCAGCACTTGCTGGGTCTGGTCCACGGTGAAGACGGAGCTGTAGCCGAAGATGACGACGACGAACAGCGTGATCAGGAGGACAATGCCTGTGACGGGAGACCTCATCGGTTGCCTCCCTGCTGCTGCTGCTGCTGACCGGTGGCGGGCGGCGCCGGTGCACGCCGCGGCGACAACTCGTTGAGCGGCAGATACGGCACCATGTTCTGTGCATTCGAACCGCCGTCATAGACGAGCTTCTCGGCATTGGCGAGGATACGTTCCATCGTCTCCAGATAAATCCGCTGCCGCGTCACGTCTTTCGCCTTGTTGTATTCGTCATAGACCTTGAGGAAGCGCGCGCTCTGGCCCTTGGCCTCGGCGACCGCCTGTTCCTTGTAACCTTCGGCGACCTGCAGGATCTGCGCGGCGCGGCCGCGTGCGTCGGGAACGACGCGGTTGGCGTAGGTCTGCGCTTCGTTCTGCAGACGCTCGAGGTCGGCGCGTGCGGCCTGAACGTCACGGAACGCGTCGATCACCTGCGCGGGCGGATCGACCTTCTGCATCTGCACCTGCGTGATCTGGACGCCCGACCCATAATTGTCGAGCGTCTTCTGCATCAGCTCCTGCACGCCGGCTTCCGTGGTGGTGCGGGCGCCGGTCAGGATCGGCTGGATGTTGGAACGGCCGATCACTTCGCGCATCGCGCTTTCGGCGACCGCCTTCACGGTGCCTTCAGGGTTCTGGATGTTGAAGAGGAAATTGCCGACGCCGTCGGGCTTGATCCGCCACAGCACCGTGAAATCGACGTCGACGATGTTCTCGTCGCCGGTCAGCATCAGGCTTTCTTCCGGCACGTCGCGCATGGTGCGGCCGCGCCCGCTCGGATCGCTGATCAGCGTCATGCCGATCGAGATGGTGGAAACGCGCAGCGCCTTCGGCAGCAGCACGGTCTCGATCGGATACGGCAGATGGTAGTTCAGGCCGGGCTGCACGGTTTTGATGTGCTTGCCGAAGCGCAGGATCACGCCGAGCTCTTCCGACTGAACGCGGAAGAAGCCTGACAGGAACCAGATCGCCAGCGCGCCGATCAGAACCAGCGCGATGCCCATGCCGCTGAAATGGCCGCCGGGCAGAAGATTCTGCAGCTTGTCCTGGCCGCGACGCAGAAGGTCCTCAAGATCGGGCGGGCGCGGCCCAACCGATTGAGGTCCGTTGCCCCACGGTCCCTTCGGACCCGAGCCCCACGGGCCCCCGCCTTGATTCTTCCACGGCATATAAAAGTCTCCTCCGCGGGCCCGGGTCCGCCTGATTGGGCAAAATGCCCGGCCTCGCATGTCCGACCGGCTTTATAGGGGACCGCCCGGGCCCTTACAACGCAAGCTTATGGTCTTAAGCAGCTATGATTGGGGCCAAAATTGTCAATGCAAACATTGGCTAGCGAGGTTAATGCGACAATTGACGCGTGCCGCGCCGACGAAATGTCACATAGGAGAAGTCGGCGCTGTCGTCGGGTCCGGCCGGATTCCGCACGCGCGCGACCTCTACCCAGTCCGAAGCCGCAATTGCGGCGAAACGCGTATCGCCGTCGGGCCGGGCATGCACCTCGGTGATTTCCAGCCGATCGGCACGATCGATCCATTGCGCATAGATTTCCGCGCCGCCGATGATCGCGATCTCAGTGGCGAAACGTCGCAGCGCGTCGCCGGTGGCAATTGCCCTGGCGTCCGCGAAGGAAGTCGTGACCACGGCGCCGGCGGCACGATAGGTGGCATCGCGCGTCACCACGATATTGGTCCGCCCGGGCAGCGGCCGGCGCGGAATCGACTCGAAGGTCTTGCGGCCCATCACGATCGGCTTTCCCATCGTCATCGCCTTCAACCGCTGCATGTCGGATTTCAGCCGCCACGGGATGGCGCCGCCAGCGCCGATCACGCCGTTTTCGGCGACCGCGACAATGAGAACAATTTCCATCAACGCGTCCCTTGCGCCAGCGCCGTCAACGCCGGACCGCTTACCCGGCACACCGTCCACTCGTCCATCAGGACCGCGCCCAGCGATTTGTAAAAGTCGATCGACGGCGTATTCCAGTCCAGCACCGACCATTGCAAGCGCGACCAGCCGTTGGCCACACATTGTTTCGCAAGCTGCGCCAGCAGCGCCTTACCGATGCCTTTGCCGCGCTGCGCCGGCCGGACGAACAGATCCTCAAGATAGATACCGGACCGGCCGCTGAACGTTGAGAAATTGACGAACCAGACCGCGAAGCCGGCCGGCACGCCCTCCCACTCCGCAATCTCGCAAAACAGCCGCGGATGGCTGCCGAACAGCGCGGCGTCGATGTCAGCTTCGGTGGCCTCGACCTCGTGAAGCAGCTTTTCGTACTCGGCGAGTTCGCGAACCAGGGACAAGACAAGCCCGGCTTCATCGGGACGTGCGCGGCGGATCGCAAGAGCCATTCAATCGCTCACACGGCATCTCATACAGCCACCGCAGCCTTGATATGCGGGTGCGGATCGTAGCCTTCGAGCACGAAGTCCTCGTAACGGAAAGCGAAGATGTCCTTGACCTCCGGATTGATCTTCATGACCGGCAGCGGCCGCGTCGGCCGCGTCAGTTGCAGCCGCGCCTGTTCGAGATGGTTGGAATAGAGATGCGCGTCGCCGAGCGAGTGCACGAAATCGCCCGCCTTCAATCCCGTCACCTGCGCCACCATCATTGTCAGCAACGCGTAGGACGCGATGTTGAAGGGCACGCCGAGGAACACGTCGGCGGAGCGCTGATAGAGCTGGCACGACAGCTTGCCATTGGCGACATAGAACTGGAACAGGCAGTGACAGGGCGGCAGCGCCATCTTGTCGACGTCGGCCGGATTCCACGCGCTCACGATCAGGCGCCGCGAATCCGGGTTGCGCCTGATCATGTCGATGAGATTGGAAATCTGGTCGATGCGGCGGCCGTCAGGCGCCGGCCAGGATCGCCATTGCGAGCCATAGACAGGGCCGAGATCGCCATTGGCGTCGGCCCATTCGTCCCAGATCGAAACGCCGTTGTCCTTGAGATATTTGATGTTGGTGTCGCCGGCCAGAAACCACAGCAATTCGTGCACGATCGCCTTCAGCGGCAGCCGCTTGGTGGTCAGCATCGGAAACCCGGCGCTTAAGCTGAAGCGCATCTGGTGACCGAAGATCGACAGCGTGCCGGTGCCGGTGCGGTCGTGCTTCTCCGTGCCGTCAGCAAGGATCCGTTCGAGCAGGTCGTGGTACTGATTCATGGAGTCTTCTTGATCAAGGAGCCTTCTTGGCGTCGGTTTCGCAAGCCTTTCGGGAAGGCGAATTTAGCGGCCGGACGCGGCAATCGACAGCACCGATTCGGCTACGCCCCGATTATACCCGGAAAAGTGATGTTTCCGGGCCAAAGCCTCTTGTTTTTGACGCGTTTTCTTCACGCGAACCGGTATCCACTTCGCTTGAAAACGCTACGAAAAACGACGAGGGGCGGAACCTGCGTCCCGCCCCTCACCTATCTACCTGATCAGATTGATTAACCTGCCGGCTTAAGGACCGGCGTCCACTTCGCTATCTCGCTCTTCACCAGAGCGGCCAGCGCTTCCGGCGTGCGATCCTTGGGGCCCGGGATCACGCTGCCGAGTTCGAGCAGGCGCTTCTTGACGTTCTCGTCGTCGAGTGCCTTGACGATCGCCTCGTTCAGCTTGGCGATGATCGGCGCCGGCGTTCCCTTGGGCGCGAAAATCGCATTCCACGCCTGGGCCTGGAAGGCCGGCAGGCCGGCTTCCGTGGTGGTCGGAACATCGGGCAGCGACGGATTGCGCTCGGCGGTCGCAATCGCATAGGCCTTGATGGTGCCGCCATTGATCTGCGGCACGGCGTTGACGATCTGGTCGCACATGTAATCGACTTGTCCGGCCACCAGCGCGTTCATCGCAGGTCCGGTGCCGTTGAAGGGCACGCCGACCGGCTTGACCCCCAGCACCGAGTTCAGCAACTCGCACGACACGTTCGAAACCGACCCGACGCCGGCATGCGCCGCGTTGACCTTGGTTTCGTTCGCCTTGACGTAGGTGATGAATTCCTTGAGGTCCTTGGGCGCGAGATCCTTGCGCGCCAGGATCAGGATCGGCGTGCCGGCGAGCAGCCCGACCGGCTCGAAATCCTTTTCGGGATGATAGGCGAGTTTGGGATAGAGCGGCACCGAGGCCGCATGCGTGCCCATATGCCCGGTGATCAGCGTATAGCCGTCATTGGCGGCCTTCGACGCGCGGGTCGTGGCGGTGGTACCGCCGGCGCCGACCACGTTCTCGATGATGATGGCCTGTCCGAGCGTTTGCGCCATATGGCCGGTGACGATGCGCGCGATCACGTCGGTCGGACCGCCCGCCGCAAACGGCACGATCATGGTGATGCTGCGCGTCGGGTAGTTTTGCGCGTGCGCCGGCGCGGCAAGCGCGACCAGCCCGGCAAGGATGGCCAGGCAACCACCCGCCATAGAGCGACGACCATACAGTTTCATCTAATTCTCCCAGCTAAGCATTGAAGCAAATGCCGGCCCGATCGGCCGGCATTTCCATTTCACGAAAGAACGAACGAAGTCGATTCGACTTCGGACTGTGGCGAGCCGACGCAGGTCAGTTCTCGGATTCCACGAACACCTGATCGCGCTTCTTGCGGAGCGATGGCAGTACCGCCAGCACCAGCAGACCTGCAGCGATGGCCATCAAAACCGCCGATAGCGGACGCGTCAGGAACACTGACCAGTCACCGCGCGAGATCAGCAGCGCCCGGCGCAAGTTCTCTTCCATCAGCGGTCCGAGCACCATTCCGAGCAGCAGCGGCGCCGGCTCGAAATCATGCTTGATCAGCCAGTATCCGACCAGCCCGAACACGCCGGCGAGCACCACGTCCGTCGGCGCATTGTTCACCGAATAGATGCCGATCGCGCAGAACACCACGATCGAGGGGAACATCAGCCGATAGGGCACGCGCAACAACCGCACCCAGATCCCGACCAGCGGCAGGTTGATGATCAGCAGCATCAAATTGCCGACCCACATCGAAGCGATCATGCCCCAGACGAGTTCGGGCTGCTTCTGCATCACCTGCGGTCCCGGCACGATGCCGTGAATGGTCATCGCGCCGACCATCAGCGCCATCACAGCGTTCGGCGGGATGCCGAGCGTCAATAGCGGAATGAACGAGGTCTGGGCCGCCGCGTTGTTGGCGCTTTCAGGCGCCGCGACACCCTCGATCACGCCGTGACCGAATTTCTCCGGATGCTTCGATACCTTCTTTTCCAGCGTATAGGCGGCGAAGGATGCGATGACCGCGCCGCCGCCCGGCAGAATGCCGAGGATCGATCCCAGCACCGTGCCACGAAGGATCGCCGGCGTGGAATCCAACAGGTCTTTTTTGGTCGGCATCAGGCCGGTGACCTTCTGCTGCACCAGCTGGCGGTCGGTTTCGCCGCCCGCATCGAGATTGCGGATGATCTCGGCGAAGCCGAACAGACCCATCGCAACGGTGGCAAAGCCGAGGCCGTCCGCGAGTTCGGGGATGTTGAAAGCCATTCTCGATGCGCCGGTCTCGATGTCGGACCCGACCATCGACAACAGCAGGCCGAACACGATCATCGCGATCGCCTTAAGCACCGAGCCCTTGGCAAGCACCACCGCGAAGATCAGGCCGAGCACCATCAGCGAGAAATATTCGGCGGGCCCGAACGCCAGCGCGAGTTTTGTGAGTGGCGCACCCAGCACGGCGATCAGGACGGTCGCGACGCAGCCCGCAAAGAACGAGCCGATCGCCGCGATCGCCAGGGCCGGACCTGCGCGTCCCTTCTTGGCCATCTGAAAACCGTCGAGCGCGGTCACCACGGAGCCCGCCTCGCCTGGAATGTTGACCAGGATCGAGGTGGTCGAACCGCCATATTGCGCACCGTAGTAGATGCCGGCGAGCATGATCAGTGCGCCGACCGGCGGCAGGCCGAAGGTGATCGGCAGCAGCATGGCGACCGTGGCGATGGTGCCGATGCCCGGCAGCACGCCGACCAGCGTTCCGACCAGCGCACCAATCAGGCAGAGCAGAATGTTGACGGGAATAGGAATGGACACGCCGCCAAGAAAAGCGGGGGTCCACTGCACCAGCTGGAATACGACGCCGAAGCCGAGGCTAAGGTTTGAAAAAACGTCACCCATCACACCCTCACCGGATCATAAATTTGGGCAGCATCTGCAAGGGCAGACCCAGCGCGTAAGGAAACAACAGGCTGCAGAACACCGTCAGGCACACGGCGACGATGATGGTTTCCGTCCATTTCGTTTCCGGCGTGCCCAATGCCGCAATCAGGAAGCTCGAGAACGCCGTGACGATCAGGCCCATCGGGCGGATCATGAGCGCAAAGGACAGAATCGCCAGCGATACGAACAGCGGACCGCGCCAATGGTATTTCGCCAGGTGCGCGCCCTCGGTGAGGAGGCCGACGACCATCACCGCAACGCCCAATCCGAGCAACAGAAAGGCGAACATGCGCGGTGCGGTTCCGGCTCCGAACGAGAATCCCCGCATGCCCTGCAAATCGCTCGACGCCCACAGGGCGAACAGCGCGATCGCTATCAGCGCGACCCCGCCGACGAAGTCCTGCGGACCGCGAACCCATTTCGGCATGATAGATTTGACCGGCGCGTGGCTCGGCGTATCACTCATCGATATCTCCCCCCCGACAGGGCTTCCCGCCCGTTCTGATTGGATGGCGTTTCTGATTGGATGGCGTTTGTGCACAGTCCCAAGGTCTTGCCTAGCGATTTTCCTCAGACAACGCCAGCAAAACCCAAAGCACCTCCGGCCAGCAATATCCAGACCGGATTGAGCCGCGTCGCAAAGGCCAGAACCGCGGCGGCCGCCGTAATCAGGCCGGCCACCCAGCTAAGGTCCGAAGTCAGCGCCAAAATCAGGCCACTGGCGCCCATCAGGCCGATCGAAAGCGGAACAAGGGCCGCCTGGATAATGGCGGGCCAGCGGGATTGGCTCGACCGCTGCAGCAGGCGGCTCACATAATAGGCAAGGATGGCGGTCGGGCCGCACATCGCCAGGGTCGCCGCCAGCGCGCCGGCCACCCCAGCGACGGAATAGCCGATCAGGGTCACGATCAGCACGTTCGGCCCCGGCGAGAGCTGGGAGATGGCGAAGATGTCGGCGAATTGCTTGTCATTCATCCAGTGGTGAACGTCGACCGCGATCCGGTGCATCTCGGGTATGGCCGAGTTCGCGCCGCCAACCGCAAACAGCGACATCAAACCGAAAGTCCAAACGAGCGTCGAAATCGGATTGCCGTCCGAATTCATGCGGCCACCCGCTGGCGCAGAAAATAGGTAACGCCGAGGCTGAGCGGGACCGCCACCAGCAGCACCGTCTGCAGCGGCAGCCGCAGCAGGCCGATCGCTGTGAACACCGCGAGCAGGATCACAAGCCCGACCAGGTCGCGCTTTTTGATCAGCGGCATCATCATCTTGAAGACGACCGCCATCAGAAGCCCGACCGCCGCGCAGGAAACGCCGGCCAGGATCCGCCGCAGCGCGTCGATCTCGCCGTAGCGCGCATACAGCGCCGCGAGGATCGTGGCGATCACCATGGGCGGGCCGACCAGCCCGGCAAAGGCTGCGATGCCGCCGGCAATGCCACGAAAGCGCGAGCCGAACACGACCGACAGGTTGACGATATTGGGCCCTGGCAGAAAATGGCACAGCGCGAAGGTTTCGTTGAATTCTTCCGCCGTCATCCAGCGGTGCTGGTCGACGATGCCGCGCCGGGCCCAGACCAGCACCCCGCCGAAGCCAGCCAGCGACATTTTCGCGAACGCCACGAACAGCTCAAGCAGGCCAGGCTGGTTTGGCGGGTGCGATGCAGGAAGATCCGGCGCCGGGACGGCGGCCGGCGGGGATTCCGAAGCCGGGGATTTTTTCGAAGGCATGGCCCAAAATCTAGAACGGCGGCACCGCCAGGGCCAATCCCAATTCGGCCGGTTCCCGCGCTTTCCACGCCCATCCCGGCACTATTTTTCTCAGCCTTTGCCCCCTATATTAGGGGCGCCGGTTCGCCGGCTATGGAAATAAATTGCCGTCGCAATAAACCATTCGGACCCGGGGGCAGTACCCGGCGCCTCCACCCAAGCCCACCCCTTTGAAGGCGGGTTTCGGCGGGGGCGAAACAGGATCGACGAGGGCGTAAAGGGCGTGTTTTTTCTCGGTATGGTTCCGCCGTTATCGGGCTATGCAATAGTTGCAAACGACAACTATGCTCCGGTTGCTCAGGCTGCGTAACGCAGTTTGAAAAACCAAGTCTAAAGTCCTGGTGGGTTAAGCTCCGCTAGGCGGGGTTCGGAGGCACCTGGCAACAGAAGCCTCCACTTTGTTTGCGCCTGCTTTTCCTGCGAGATTTTCTTGTGAGTTTTCTTGTGAGTTTTCTTGCCGGTTTTCTTGCGATTTGCCGCCCGGCGGAACGCTTCTGCCGGAAATTCCACTCATGACGCCTGCTGACCTGCGGCCCCCGCCGGGGTAGCATGGGTCAAAATGGCGAGTCGGGCGACCGGCAGCCACCATCTCAACGTGACAGGACCACCATGGCGACCGACCACATCCGTTATGACGTGCTGGCGCGCGACGCGCTGCGCGGGGTGCTGCGCCGCGTGCTGACCGACGCCGCCGAACACGGGCTGCCCGGCGAGCATCATTTCTTCATCACCTTCCTGTCCACCGCCGACGGCGTCAAACTGTCGCCGCGGCTGCTGGCGCAATATCCGGAAGAGATGACCATCATCCTGCAGCACCAGTTCTGGGATCTGGTGGTGAGCGAGGATCGCTTCGAGGTCGGCCTGTCGTTCGGCGGCATCCCCGAGCGGCTGGTGGTTCCGTTCGCGGCGATCAAGAGCTTCCTCGATCCTTCGGTGAAGTTCGGGCTGCAATTCGAGCCATCCGACGAGGCAGCCGAAACGCCCACCGCCAACCTGACCGCCGTTCCCGCAGCCCCCAGCCTGCCCGTTCCTGCACCGGCTACAGCCGCCGAAAGCAAGGACGAGAGCAAGGACGAGCCGGCCAAGCCGAGCGAGGGCGCGGAAGTGGTGCGGCTCGATCGTTTCCGCAAGAAATAACTGGAGACAATCTACGCGCGGGAAAATCCGCGGCGCGCTACAATGACCGTTCCGCATCCACGCGTAACGGAATTCATTGATGGCCCGACCAGCGACACCCAAGCGATCCAAATCCACCCGCAGCGAAACCGACAGTTTCGGGCCCATTGATGTCCCCGCCGATCGCTATTGGGGCGCGCAGACCGAGCGCTCGCGGCAGAATTTCCGCATCGGCCATGACCGCATGCCGACCGCGCTCGTCCATGCGCTCGGCATCGTCAAGCTCGCCGCCGCGCAGACCAACCGCGATCTCGGCCTGCTCGACGCGCGCCGCGCCACCGCCATCACCCGCGCCGCGCGCGAGGTGATCGAGGGCAAGCTCGACGATCATTTTCCGCTGGTGGTCTGGCAAACCGGTTCGGGCACCCAGACCAACATGAATCTCAACGAGGTGATCGGCAACCGCGCCAACCAGATGCTCGGCGGCGACCTTGGCGCCAAGAAGCCGGTTCATCCCAACGATCACGTTAATATGAGCCAGTCGTCGAATGATTCATTCCCGACCGCGATGCATATCGCCGCCGCCGGACGCATTATTGACGATCTGATCCCGGCCCTGAGCGAATTGCATCGCGAACTGCGCAAGAAGGAAAAGGCGTTCGCCAGGATCGTCAAGATCGGCCGCACCCATACCCAGGATGCGACGCCGCTGACGCTGGGTCAGGAATTTTCCGGCTACGCCGCACAGGTGGAAAGCGGCATCGCACGGCTGCGCGTGGCGGTGAAGGATCTATTCCCGCTGGCGCAAGGTGGCACCGCTGTGGGCACCGGCCTCAACTCGAAGCCGAAATTCGCGAGGACATTCGCAAGGCACGTCGCCAAGATTACAAAACTGCCGTTCACGAGTGCCGCCAACAAGTTCGAGGCGCTGGCTTCCAACGACGCCTATGTGCTGGTGCATGGCGCGATCAACTCGGTGGCAACCGGCCTGTTCAAGATCGCCAACGATATTCGCCTCTTGGGATCGGGCCCGCGCTCCGGCCTCGGCGAATTGATCCTGCCCGAAAACGAACCGGGTTCGTCGATCATGCCGGGCAAGGTCAACCCGACCCAATGCGAAGCGCTGACGATGGTTTGCTGCCAGGTGTTCGGCAACCAGACAGCCATAACGGTTGCCGGCAGCCAGGGCCATTTCGAGCTGAACGTGTACAAGCCCGTGCTGGCATATTGTATGTTGAATTCCATCCAATTGTTGTCGGACGTGGTTCGCTCCTTCACCGAGCATTGCGTGGTGGGAATACGCGCCGACGAAAAGCGCATCCGCGATTTGATGGAGCGTTCACTGATGCTGGTGACGGCGCTCGCGCCCAAGATCGGTTATGACAACGCCGCCAAGGTCGCCAAATCGGCGCATGCGCGCGGAACCACGTTGAAAGAAGAGGCTGTGCGGCTTGGGTTCGTTACTGCGGCCGAGTTCGATCGCCTGGTCCAGCCCGACAAGATGACACACCCGGGCTAACGGTCGCGCGACCCCGGTAAACTACGGACGTGCGTGACGTGATTATTGATCATAACTCCCAAAGATTGAGTTTGCTCATCGATCGCCATCTCGCGGACACAAGGTACGAGCACAAAATATTTGGTTTTCGCAGAGCGAAGCTTATTTTTTGATGCTATCAGAGAGCGCTACACGGGGATTCTGATGACTATCGATTTTGCACGCGCGCGGCGTGATCACGTTTGCATACGTAATGGATTTTCACACCTTCAAGTCGCCGGATGATGGAGGCGAGCATGGGGGACGTGGTCAACCTGAAGCGCTTCAAGAAGCGCAACGAGCGCGAAGCCTCGGCCAAGCAGGCCGACGCCAACCGCGCGCGGTTCGGCCGTACCAAATCCGAACGCGCGCTCGACGAGCAGGCCAAGGATCGCGCCGGGAACTTGCTGGATCAACATCGCATCGACGGCGGAGACGCATCATGAAGTCGCCGGTCGTCAAGCGCTCGATCGTGGTCGCCGGCCACAAGACCAGCGTCAGCCTCGAAGAGGCGTTCTGGAACGGCATGAAGGAAATCTCGGGCCTGCGGAACATGACGCTGTCCGAACTGGTCGGCGAGATCGACAGCAACCGCCAGCAGGGCAATTTGTCCTCGGCGATACGTCTGTTCGTGCTGGACTATTTCCGCACCCGCGCGATGCCGGCGGCCGCAGCTGCTCCTGAGGCCAGACCGCAAAGCTAGAACGCATTTCGTCGGGCTGTAAGCTGATCGCCAGCCCAAACTAGCCGCAGGCGTTTCTCACAAGGGAATATGCCCGCGGCGATTGTCTCGCACACCTCAATAGACGAGGCTCGAACCGGGCGGCTTCTCAAGCGCGGCCGCGAGTGAACGATACTCCGTGCAGTCGGTGCCGCAGATCGCAGCGATCCGGCTCAAATGATATTGCGCAGAATCACGGTTGCCCTGCTCGATCTGCCATAGGCCGTAGTACTGCCAGGTCAGCACGTGGTTCGGATCCGCCTTGAGCGCGCGCTCGTACCAGGCTTGCGACAGTTTGTAGTCACCGAGCTTGCGATAGGAGTAGCCGATCAGATTGGCCACGTTGGGATGATCGTCGTGGCCGAGCGCCTTCAGCTGCTCGATGGCGCCGGCATACTCGTTGCGGTCATAGATCGTCGCATAGGCTGCACGATACCCCTGGATAAAGGCGGGGTCGCCGAGGCTGGTTTCCTTGGCTTTCTTCTTGGCCTTTTGGGTGCTGCTTCTGGCGGGCCGCGGCGCCGACCTGGTTTCCGGCGGTGGGGTCGTCGCCATCGGTGAATCGGCGCCGCCGCCACCTCCGGCGGCAAAGGCTGGAACCGGCGGTGCCGCAACGGCCAGCGCCATCAAGGACATTGCCAGTGTTACTAACCTGATCACGGATTTGACCACGCGCGCCTCCTGCTCTCGAGGGTAGGAATTCCTCCAGCCGTATCCATCAACCCCGCTTCGCACCGTACATTCCCCGACTTGGTCGGGGCGTCCTCACAAATCGGAGAGACCGGCGAGGACGCCCTTGCCTTGGGGCCGGCAAGTTTCTAGGAAATGCCGATCCAGCCACACGGACACATGGAGAGAGCAATGGACATCGCAATGCACACCGCGCCGCGATCCCTGTCCATTTCGGAAGCTCTTCATGCCCGCCTTTCTCATTCTGGATTCGATTTCCCTCAATACACCTGACGGCCGGCCACTGTTCGACGGACTGACGCTTGCGCTTGGGCGCGAGCGAACGGGGCTCGTCGGACGCAACGGCTCCGGCAAATCCACCCTGCTGCGCCTGATCGCGGGCGAGAGCGAACCTGCCGGCGGATCCGTGCAACGCATCGGCTCGATCGGCATGCTCGCGCAGCTGGCGGATGACCGCCAGACGGTCGCGCAAGCGCTCGGTGTTGCCGGCGACCTCGCCCGCCTGCGCCGTCTCGAACGCGGTGAGGGCTCGCTCGACGATGCCGCGGATGCCGACTGGACGCTGGAAGCGAGATTGCAGACCGCGCTGGTCGAAACCGGCCTGCCCGCGATGCCGCTCGATCGCGGGGTCGCCTCGCTGAGCGGCGGCGAACGAACCCGCGTCGCGCTGGCGCGCCTCGTGATCGAGGCGCCGGACCTGCTGTTGCTCGATGAGCCCACCAACAATCTCGACGCCGATGGACGGCAAGCGGTGGCGCAACTGCTCGAACGCTGGCAGGGCGGCGCGCTCGTCGCCAGCCACGACCGCGCGCTGCTGGAGCGCGTCGACCGCATCGTCGAACTGACGCCGGTCGGCATTACCGTGTTTGGCGGCGCGTGGTCCACCTTCGCCGAGGCGCGCGATGCCGCCCGGGCACGCGCGGGAGCCGAGCTCGAGCGCGCGTCGGACGCGCTGCGCGACACCGAACGCTCTATACAGAAGGCGCGCGAGAAGAAGGCACGCCGCGACAGCGTCGGTCGCGACTACGCACGCTCGGGCAGCCAGGCAAGGATAATGTTGGGTGCCCAAAAGCAGATCGCGGAAGCGAGCAGCGCCCGCGAGGGTCGTCTTGCCGATCGCCTGCTCGGCGACCGCACCGACGCGCTCGAAGAGGCGCGCGCCAAAGTGGAAGTCCTGACGCCGCTCGCGATCAACTTACCCGAGACCAACCTGCCCCGCGGGCGTGAACTCATCGCCTTCAAGGACGTGATGATGTCTTTTGAAAGTCGCGCTTTGTTCGGCCCGCTGTCATTCGAGGTGCGCGGGCCCGAGCGGATCGCGATCCACGGCGCCAACGGCTCCGGCAAGACCACGCTGTTCCGACTGATCACGGGCGAACTGAGCGCCGTGAGCGGCGACATAACCCGCCTGACCGATCGCATCGCCGTGCTCGACCAGCATGTCGGGTTGCTTGATCCGGCTACATCGATCCTCGACAATCTGCGCCGCCTCAATCCGGAGCTGACCGGCAACGAGGCGCACGCCGCCCTCGCCCGCTTTGCCTTCCGCAACCGTGCGGCGCTGCAAATCGCCGGCATGCTGTCCGGCGGCGAGCGGCTGCGCGCGGGAATGGCCTGCGTGTTCGCAAGACCTCAACCGCCCTTCATGCTGCTACTGGATGAGCCGACCAACCATCTCGATCTCTCCTCGATCGAGGAACTGGAAACTGCGCTGCGTGGCTTTGACGGCGCGTTGATCGTGATCAGCCATGACCAGGCATTTCTGCAGGCGATCGGAATCCAGCGCGAGATCGTGCTCTAATTATTCTGCAGCGCCGGCCGCGGCGGTGGATTGGCGACCTGCGGCGTCAGCGACAGCGGCGGCTTCGGCCTCGGCTTGGCTACCGGCGCAGCACCGGGCGCCGGCCTGACTTCGATCGGCGGAGGCAGCGGCGCAACCTGCGGCTGGCTCGCCAGCGGCGCGGGCGGATTTGGCGCGGGCGCAGGCGCGGTGGCAACCGGCGCCGGCGGGCGCGGCGGTGTGGCGGCCTTTGGCTTCGCTGCCGGCGGCCGGCGCGGATCGCGGCCGGGCACCGGCACTGGCGACAGCGCCTCGCTCGGCGACGCCGCTTCCGGCGCTAATGGCACCACCGCATCCGGCGGCAACGATATCGGCGCCGGCATCGGCGGCGGCGGTTCGCCACGCTCGATCGCATCCAGCCTTCGTGTTTCGTGATCGATCGTCCGTACCGCCAGCCAGGAAGACAACGCCGTCACATCGACGCTGCGATTGAGCGCATCGGGCGTGCCCACGGCAAACAATTGAATTTCGGGGCGGCCGGTCGCGGGCCCCACCATCGTCAGCGCCAGCGCGGCGCGGATGTCGGCCTGATCGGCCGGAATGTCATAGCCGCCGGAGACGGTGGCCCGCACGCCATTGGCGTCGAGCGTGGTGGCGCCGACGCGCAGCCGGCCATCCCTGATGTTGAACGGGATTTGCGCCGAGCCGACCGACAATGCGCCGGCCAGCAGCGCCGGTTCGACGATTTGCTTCAGCCTCGCATCGTCCTTGGCCTGCCCGCCATCGCTGGCGCGAACCGCTACCTCAAAGGCGCGCGGATCGAGCCCGGCAATCCTCGCGGATTCCAGTGTCACGGTTCCGCTGCCGGACAGTGCGCCCGTGAGCGCCGCCGCGCTGCGGCCCTGGCTTGCCAACGCCATCTGCAGCGACGCGCGGCCGCCGGGCATCGCGAGATTGCGATAGCGCAGCGCCGTGCCATCGACGCTACTGAGCTGCACGCTCGCGTTCAGCGCAATGCCATTTGGGCCCTGCCTGGCGTCGATCGTGGCCGTGGCCTCGCCGCCGCCGATCTTGCCCTTGATGGAATCGAAGGTCAGCGACTGGCCATCGCTCTTCACAATCCCGCTCACCGGCTGCAATTCGCTGCCGCCCGGCAGCAAGCCACGCAATGCCTGGAACGCGACCTTTCCGCGCCAGCCCTTGACCAGCCCCGCGGTGAGCGGCTCCGCAGCATCGTGTCCGGCAGCCCCCATCGCCAACGCAAAGGCCGGCGCCAGCGCGATTTGGTCGAGGCCGATTTCACCCTCGATATTTTTTTCATCGCCCAAGGTAACCGCGACGTGTCCGCGCAGCCGTGAACCGGCAATGCTGCTGTCGAGATCGTCGAACGTGAGCTTGTTGCCTGCGAGCGACACGCGCGAGGACAGGCCGATATTCTGTGCCAGCGTGTCCGTCGGCTTGAGGTCGAGCAACGGCCCGAAATCGGCGCTGCGAACTTTCAGGGAGAAACTGCCCTTGGCCTCCCATGGCTCCGCCGTACCGTCGGCATCGGCGTCCAGACCCTTTCCGGAGATCTTCGCCTTGAGCCGCAGCGATCCACCCCATGCCCCCGTCGCCGAGCCTTCGAATTGCGCCGGGCCGTCGCCGGCGGTCATCGCGCGATCCAGCCCCAGCAGCGCCAGCAAGGCACGGCCCTGCCCCGACGACATCTTCGAATCAATCCCGATTTCGCTGCGCCCCAGCGCCTGCAGATCGATGCCCTGGATCGCCGTCAGTGCCGGCTTTGCGGTGATCGTGGTGATACCCTTGAGCTGCGGCGCCTCGATGTCGACCACCGCGCGCGCGTTGGCAAGATCGGCCTGCCCGGCGCTCTTGTTGAGTTCGAGCGCGAGTTTGACGCGCGCAGGCCCCGGGCTCGCCCCCATCGCATTAAGCCGCGCGGCCAGCGACGGCGCAAACGGCGCCACCAGCGCGGTGATCTGGCCAAACGACGACGCCGTCGAATGAAACTCCAGCTTCCCTATCGAAGCGAAGCGATCGAAACGGCCGATGCCTTCCAACGCGACCTTGTCAGGCTGACCAATATTCAACTGGTCGAGCGAAAACGCCTTCGGTCCATAACCAAGCCTGGCCACCAGCGGCCGCAACTCCTGGCCGGCGGAAATGGCGCGGCCGATATCCAGTGACAGCCGCCCTTCGTCCGGCCATTCGGCCTGCGGGCCGGCCAGCGAACGCGCCAGCGCCGTGGCCGCATCGAGGTCGAGGCGCTCGGCCTTCAACTCCGCCGTGATCTTCGAGCCGCTGCCCGCTTGCCGGTGTGACACCGCGATACGGCCTTCAACGGCGCCGCCATCGATCTCGGCCTTCATCGCGTCGATGGCAAATCCATCAGGCGCAATGGTGACGTCGCCGCGCAGCCGCAACGGCTTCTGGCTGCGATAGCCGATGTCGCCGCGGCCCTGCAGCCAGGTCATCAACGCGTCGGGATCTGACGAGTCGACGTTGAGCGCGGCCTTGAACTGATCCGGCGACGCGCCTTTTGCGATCGCCTCGCTCAGCGAGACCCGCGTCGTGCCCGGCGCGCGAAACTCCAGCTTGCGTACGCTCCAGGATTTCGCATCGCCATGGAGTTCGGCAGCGATGTCCTGCAACGGACGGCCGCCCAGCATCACCTGCTCGGAGGCTAATCCGATCTGCGCCGCGATCGGGACTTGCGGAAGGCCCGACATCAGCGCGCGCACCGCCGGCAGCACACGGACCGGTTCGGTGGCGACAACGTCCTTGCTGTCCTTGGCGAAGAATCTGTCGGCATCAAGCTGGCGCGCGGCGAGCGAAGCCCGCAGCAGCGGCGAGGTGCCGAAGCGCACGTCGCCATTGCCCGCCAGTTTCAGCGCGCGTTCGTCCGCGCCATACGTCACTTCGAGCGCATCGAGCCGTGCGGTTGAGTAATCGGCCTTGACGCGGGAACTGACACGCCAGGATGGCGGCGACGTATCGAAGTCGCCGGCCTTTGGGCGGGGCGGGCTCGCCAATACCATCGTGCCGTCGAAACGCGGCGCCCGCGTCTCGAAAGACAATATGCCGTCGAGATCGGCCGAGAGCGTGTTCGGGCCGGGATCGATGTTCAGATGGACACGGGTGCCGTTGCCGTCGGCGGTCTGGCCGGAAGAAACCCGAAACGGATAGCGCGTGCCAGACAGCACGAAATTACCGTCGCCACGGATCGAGCCCGCCAGCGAACGCACATCGCCGGAAAAGGCGATGTCGTTCAGTTCGAGGGTGCTGCGGCTGGCAGCGTCGTGCAGCGCGATCCGGCCGGTGAGATTGAGCCGATCGATCGCCAGCGAGCCCGGATTGAGCGTTCCGGTCGAGGCCGGCCAGTCGATCCGGCCCTTTGGATCGAGCCCGAGATCGAGCGACATGCCGTTGATGGAAAGCTCGGTGGCACGCACTTCGCCGCGCATCAGCGAACCCAGGCTGAATTCGACGTCGAGTTTGTCGGCGCGCACCTTGCCAAGGTCGTTGGCGCCGCCGACCGTCACCCCGCGTAACTGCAACGACGGCGCCGGCAACAGCCGCGCGTCGAGCTTGCCGCCGACGCGCACCGGCGCGCCGATAATCCGGCTTGCTTCGGCCTCGAACTGCGGTCGGAATTGATTCCAGTCGATGAAATACGGCCCGACAAGCGCGGCCACCAGCGCAATGATAAAGGCGATTGCCAGGCCGAGCAGCGTCGTCTGCACGGTGTCTCCCCATGAACCGCTCCGGCACAGACCGCGCCACGCGAACTCAGGGCCGGAGCAGCCTAATATATAGAGAGAAGTATGGCGAAGTCACAGCGGCATCAGCGCCATAGTCCCGCCGGTTCCGATTTATTCAGAACCTGAGGGCTCGTCGATGTCGAGGCGATATGGTTACCAGCTTGCCGGCAGATGCTTCAGGCCCCGGAGCACGAAGGTCGGCCGCCATTCCGGGTTCACCGCGTCATCCAGCCGCAGGTCGGGAATCCGGCGCAGCAGGGTGGAAAGCGCAATCTCCGCCTCGATGCGCGCCAGCTGGGCGCCGAGACAGAAGTGGATGCCCCCGCCAAAGGACAGCGGTTTCACATTAGGCCGGGTAATATCGAGACGCTCGGGGTGATCAGGGTAGACCGCCGGATCGTGGTTGGCCGAACCCAGCAGGCACAGCACGGTCTCGCCTTTTGGAATCGGCTTGCCGCCGAGGTCGTCGATGTCTTCCAGCGCCACCCGGCCGGTCAGCTGCACGGAGGAATCGTAGCGCAGGAACTCTTCGACCGCATTGGTCATGAACTCGGGCCTGGCCTTGAGCAGCGCCAATTGGTCCGGATTGCGATGCAGCGCCAGCAGGCCATTGCCGATCAGGTTGACGGTCGTCTCATGGCCGGCGCCGAACAGCAGGATGATGTTGGCCGTCAGTTCCTCGTTGGAGAGCTTGTGACCGTCTTCCTCCGCCTGCACCAGCTGCGTGGTGAGATCGTCGCCGGGGTTTTTTCGCCGCAACTCGAACAGTTGCTGGAAATACATCTCGGAAATCATTGTGCCTTCGTTGGCCTGCTTGATCTCCTCCGGCGACAACGGCACCGGATCGAGAATGCGGCCACCCCCGCGCGCCCTGGTGTAAAACGCCTCGCGATGCTCTTCGGGGATGCCGAGCATGTCGCAGATGACGGTCACCGGCAGGCGGAAGGCGAAATCCTCGATCAGGTCCATCTTCCCCTGCGGGATGATCCGGTCGAGCGTCTCGTCGACGATTTGCTGGATGCGCGGGCGCATGTCCTCGACCCGGCGTGCGGTGAATGCCTTCACCACCAGTCCGCGCAGACGAGTATGGTCGGGTGGATCCTGCTGCAGCATCATGAGGCCCAGGCTGCGAAAGGCCGGCTCCTCCATGATGTTGGGCCCATAGCGCCGGATCGTGCGTTCGACATGCTGCTTGCCGAAGCGCTTGTCGCGGATCACCAAGCTGGCTTCGGCGTGCCGGCTGGCGACGTAGAGACCGAGCGGCGTCAGGTGCACGGGATCGGTGGTGCGCATCCGCGCGTAATGCGGATAGGGATTGCGGATGAATTCCGGTGACAACGGATTGAAAAGCGGTTCGCTCGTCGCAGCCTGAACGTGCTCGTTCATGATGACCTCGATTGGTTTCCACACCGCAGTTTTTATTGGCTTTGTCAGCGTATCGCATTTTCAGTTGCCGGACTTCGTGATCCGGCCAACGCAACTCGATACACTGTTGTATTGAGTTGCATTCTGACCTAAAATGGGCCGATGTCAAGGTTGCGAACCAGACCTACCCGGGACGATACCCGCGAGAAGCTGTTCGAGGCGGCTGCGCGCGTGTTCGAGGAACAGGGCATCGGCGGCGCCAGCATCGAAACCATTGCCGCCGCGGCCGGCTTCTCGCGCGGCGCATTCTATTCGAATTTCACGAGCAAGGATGAGTTGATCATCGCCATGCTCGAGAATCACGTCGAGCTATCGATTCTGCGCCTTCACGATCTGCTCGCGAAGCACAAGAGCCTGCCGGATTTCATCGATGCGCTGAAGACCATGGACCGCAGCCAGCAGGATCCGCTCGGCCGCTCGCCTTTGCTGCACATGGAGATGATCCTGTTCGTCGCGCGCGCCGAAAAGCGCCGCCCTGAACTCGCCAAGCGGCTGCGCGCTCGCCGAAAATTGATCGCCGACATCGTCGAGACCACGGCGAAGAACAGCGGCAAGGATTCGGTGCTCGATCCGGCCTGGTGGGGGGCTATCGTTCTGGCGATGGAGGACGGCTTCCGCCTGCACCGCCTGATCGATCCCGAGACCACGCCATCCGACAGTTTTCTGCGTGCGATCAGCGACCTGCAGCGCGCCATCGGCGCGGCGTCGGCATAACTATTCTAACCGCCGCCTTGCATCTTATGCAGCTGCCCCGCGACGGCGCGGATCTTGCGCGGTGATGCCTGCCAGATCGCGAACGCCGACAAGGCGCTGACGGCGATGCCGATCGCAAAGGCCAGCGTGTAGCTGCCGTAACGGTCGAACAGAAACCCGGTCGCCCACGGGCCGGCCGCGCCGCCGGCCAGCGCCGCCAGCATGATGGTGCCGAAAATGCTGCCGTAGTGCTTGCCCTGGAAGATTTCGAGCACCACCGCGCCCAGCACCGAGGTCAGGCCGTAGCCGAGCACGCCCTGGGTCACGATCATCAGATAGACCAACGGCAAGACAGGCGTGAATTTCAGCGCGATCAGCGCCGCAAAGCAGATCGCAAAGCCCAGGCAGCTGATCGCCCAGATCCATTCGCGCCCGATGCGGTCGGAGAGATGCCCAAGCCAGATCTGGCCGGGAATGCCGAGCAGGCTGACCACGCCGAGCGCCCAGACCGCGACATTGGCGGAGAAGCCGATATCGAGCAGGAATTTGGTCTGGTGCACCTGCACCGCGTACCAGATGT
The DNA here is from genome assembly GCF_018130185.1 of Bradyrhizobium sp. AUGA SZCCT0182. Lineage (NCBI taxonomy): Bacteria > Pseudomonadati > Pseudomonadota > Alphaproteobacteria > Hyphomicrobiales > Nitrobacteraceae > Bradyrhizobium > Bradyrhizobium sp. AUGA SZCCT0182. The sequence continues at coordinate 109,066 of NZ_JAFCLY010000011.1, forward strand.
ACAGTCCGCAGAAATAACTGAGGCATATCCACCAGAACCGCGCGGTGCGCAGCGCGCGACCTAGCGTCCAGTCGGTAGCGGCCCAGACGGGATCGACGATGTTCGATATTGGCTTTGCTGAAGTCGCCGTCGGTGCGGCGTCGCCATCCGGCAGCAGCCCGATGTCCTCGGGCCGCATCCGCAGCAACAGATTGATCGGCGCCAGCACCACGAGCACCACGATGCCCATTGCGGTGCAGGCGGTGCGCCAGCCGGTCTGGTCGATCATCAACTGCACCCAGGGCAGCAAGGTCACCGAACCGATGCCGACGCCGGCAAACGCCAGTCCCATCGCCAGGCCGCGGCGGCGGATGAACCAGTTCGGCACGAACAGCGATTGGCCGGAATAGCCCAGGCACACACTGCCCGCGCCGACCAGCACGCCGATGGTGAGATAAAGGTGCCATGGCTGCGTCGTCAGCGGCGCCAGCAGCAGGCCTGAGCCCATCAGCGCGACGCCGAGTTCCATCACCGCGCGCGGGCCGTAACGGTCCATCAAGCGGCCGATCAGCGGGCTGACGCCGCCGGATACGATAAAGCCGAACGAGAACGCGCCCGCGGTGACACCGCGCTCCCAGCCGAATTCGGAGACGATCGGCGGAAAGAACAGCGAGAACGCGGTCCGCGCATTGACGCCGATCGCCATGGTAACGAACGTCACCGCGACGATCATCCAGCCGTAAAAGAAAGGAAGACGCATCAGGATGTCATTCCAGGGCGCACGAAGTGCGAGGAGAATCTCGAGATTCCCCGATGTGCAATTGCACATCTGAGGTCTGGTCCTTCGGACCATCCCGGAATGACGGGGTCAAGAGCTTTCGCAACTGTTCAAGCGCCGAGGCATCTGGTCAGCCAGGAATAGCTCACGAATGCTGCAGAGCATCAAGGACGTCGCGTCCAGCTGATGGCATTGACGGCGCCGACGGGAATCTCACCGGCGATGATCTTCTCGACCTGCCGCACCGTCTCCAGTGACTGGCTTTCGATCGCGGGCGGCGTCAACCCGCCGATATGCGGCGTTGCGATCACATCAGGCAGTTGCGCCAGTTCCGGTGTCGGCATCTGGTCCAGCGCACGCCCGACATCCATCGCGGCTCCCGCGATGCGATTGTCGCGTAACGCCGCGCTCAGCGCCGCCTCATCGACGAGATTGCCGCGCGACAGATTGATGAAGAACGCATGCTTCTGCATCCGCGCCAGCGCCGCCTGCCCGATCAGATTTTCCGTCGCCTCATTGGCGACCGCGAGGCAGACGACAAAGTCGGAACGCGTGAGCAGATCGTCGAGCGGCACATGCTGGATGTCCGGCTCGCTTATGCTCGCGAAGGGATCGGCAATCAGAATCTCCATGCCCAGCACCCTGGCGATCCCGGCAAGGTAACGGCCGATGCTGCCATAGCCGATGATGCCGATGCGGCTGCCGGCCAGTTGCCGGCCCATGATCACCTTGGGCTTCCGCCCAGCATGATAGTCGGCGCTGGCACGCGAGACGCCGCGCGACAGGTCGACCATGAAACCCACAGCGAGTTCGGCCACCGACTGGACGAAGCCGGGTCCGGCCTGGGTGACCAGCACGCCCGCGCGCGAAGCCTGCTCGACGTCGATGTTGCGAATGTCGACCGCGCAGCGAACGAAGGCGCGCAGCTTAGGCAGCCGCGCAAATATCTCGCCGGGTCCGGCGGTGAGCCGGTCGGCGACGATAATTTCGACGTCACGTGCGGCGTTGATCAGGCCGAATGCATCCAGCGCATTGTCGCTCAGATGCAACTCCACGTGCGCGATCGCCTGCAATCCGCTTAGGCTGCGCTCGCCGTAATATTGCGCCCTCGCTTGCGGCGTATGGGTGAGCAGAACTTTCAAATCAACGTCTCCGCCTATTTCCTACTTGGATTTGGCGACGGTCGTGCCGTCCCATTCCTGGTCGCTCGGATTCTCGAGTTGCTCCCTGCAGCGCGCGATCATCACCGATGCCGCCGCATCATCCTTGATCTTCATCACCTGTTCGAACGCCGCGATCGCGGCCGTGAATTCGCGCGCCCGCCAGGATGCGAGGCCGGCTTCATAGGCCTTCACCCAGTCGATCGCACCGCCGGCCGCGTCCGCCATCGCAAGCAATTCGTAGATTTGCAAGCCCCCGGCGCGGCCGTAGACCGCCAGGCGATCGAGTTCGCGCACCACGATGCGGTCGCCGGCAAGACGCCGCGTTTCGGGGCCGATGATGATGGTGGAGCCGTAGACCTTGTTGGTGCCCTCGAGCCGGCTCGCGATGTTCACGGCGTCGCCTATCACGGTGTAGTTCAGCCGCACTTCGGATCCGATATTGCCGACCAGCATGTCGCCGGAATTGATGCCGATGCGGATCTTCACCGGCTGGCCGTGGTCGTCGACGAGGCCGACCTCCGCCATCGCGCGCTGGCAGGCCAGCGCGGCGCGACAGCAATCGACGGCATGTTCGGGGTTCGCTGTCGGCGCCCCCCAGAACGCCATCACGGCATCGCCGATGAATTTGTCGATGGTGCCGCCCTGCGCCTGGATCTGCGCCGAGACGGAATCGAAATAACGCGACAGCAGCGGGATGATGCGGTCGCCGAGTCGCTCCGAGATGCCGGTGAAGCCGGCGAGATCGATGAACATCACGCTCATCGGCCGCACCGCGCCGCCGAGACGCGCGCCATTGCCGTCGCTGATCAACCGCTTCACCAGATCAGCCGGAATGTATTTGCGGAACGCGGCCAGCCCCTGCGCCATGTCGCCGATGGCGCCTGACAGGTTCTCGATCTCGGTCAGCCGCGACGGATGCCGCTCGACCTTGTCCAGATCGAAGCGCTCGACATGCCTGATCTCACCCACCACCTTGATCAGGGGCGCGGCGATCAGGCGCTGGGCAAGCCATGCCGACAGCAGCCCGGCAATCACGATCAGGACCGCAAGCCCGATCAGCAGGTTCCGGATCGTCATTTGTACGGGGCCCAGAAATTCCGACTCCGGCACCACTGTCACCAGCGACCAGCCTGGAAACGAAATCGGCGTCAGCACCGCCTGATAGACCTTGCCGTCCCGCGTCACCTGGCGTTTCAACGGCTCGCCTTCGCCGGGATTGTAGGCGCTGCCGGCATTCTTCATCGCATCCACCGCGACCGCAAACAGCGGATGGTTGGTTTTCAGCGGCGTCACTTCGCTGGCATCCGGATCGGGCGCCGCGACCACGCCGCCCTCGCGATCGAGGATGAATGCGCCGGCCGATTTTCCGACCGTCAGCTGCGACAGGAAGTTCGAGACCCGCGTCAGTTCGATGATGATGGCGATGACGCCGGCTGGCTTCTGGTCGATCCGGATCGGCGCCGCGAAGGCGGCCGCCAGACGTTCGCCGTTGGGATGCTTCGTCAGCGTCGACCAGTTTTCGTCGTTGGAGCCGGCCACCTCGCGGAACCATTCCTGATCGGTAACGGAATAATTGGTGTCCTCGACGCGGCTGGACTTGAGCAGCGTGTCGCCACCTCCGAACTCATAACGGTTGATCTTCGCCTTTCGGTCACCCGCGATCTCGATCATTTCGATGACGCCATTGCCAAGCTTGTGCCCGGCAAAGAACGTCCCGTCCGGCCATCCGAACGCCACCCAGGAAATGGTCGGTTGCGACCGCAACTGCGATCGGATGACCACCTCGCGCATCTCGGCGTCGCGCGCCTCGAACACTTTTCCGAGCAACAGGGTGCGCACCGCCGACATGGACGATCGCGCTTCCGAGGTGATCGATTGCAGTTCGTCGCCGACTGCGGAGACGATCTGGTCGTTGATGGTGTCGGCAAGGGTCTGGCTGACCTGCTGGGCGGTCCGCCACCACAGCAAATGCACGCCGACGGCGCTGACGACGATCGACGTCAGCACGAGGGCCGAGATGGCGTTGCGAATGCCGATGCGCATTGCGGGGTCCTGGTTCGCGGGGTCGGTTACCGCAATACGGAACGATACTAGCGTCTGTTTCACCGGCGAGGCTATCCCGGCGTGTTCATATGCCTTGGACACGGCTCTGTGACCAGAGTTGAGCCGGAAGCCGACGAAACTTACCGATTGCCTGTTCCGTACAAGCCAAGACGGCGCTATGCCTTGCGGCGGTTCTCGAAGGTCATGCAATGCACGATGTTTCCATCCCGGCGGCCCTGATTGCCGGACTTGTCAGCTTCCTGTCGCCCTGCGTGCTGCCGCTGGTGCCTCCGTATCTGATCTACCTGACCGGCGCGACCATCGAGCAGGTCAACAATGACGGGGCGACGAAGGCCTCGAAACGCGCGGTGATGGCCGCGGCGCTGATGTTCGTGCTCGGCTTTAGCACCGTGTTCGTGGCGCTCGGTGCCAGCGCTTCCATCATCGGCGGCCTGATCCGCGCCTGGTCGGCAGAACTCTCGATTCTCGCCGGCATCATCATCATCATCATGGGCCTGCATTTCCTGGGGCTGACCCGCATCGGGCTGTTGATGCGCGAGGGACGGCTGACCGCGCCGAAGCCAGTCGGGCTGTGGGGCGCTTATGTCATGGGACTTGCGTTTGCGTTCGGCTGGACCCCTTGCATCGGGCCGATACTCGCAGCGATCCTGTCGATCGCCGCCGCCGAAGCCACGGTGACCAAGGGCGCGGGCCTGCTCGCGGTCTATTCCCTCGGGCTTGGAATTCCGTTCCTGCTGGCCGCCTTCATGATCGAACAATTCTCCGAGCTGTTCGCGCGGATGAAGCGGCATCTCACCACCGTCGAGCGCGCCATGGGTGTATTGATGGTCATTACCGGCATCGGTTTCTTGACCGGCGCCGTCACCAGCGTCAGCATCTGGCTGCTGGAAACGTTCCCCGCACTGCAAAATTTCGGCTAACGCCCCGTAACAAGCGGGCTATCCGTTGCGAAACTCCTGCCATGACCAGATTGCCGCCCTGCGCGGCCGCAGCGTTTTTCGCGCGCACTTGATTTGAGAGGCCGCCGGTGCGGCCTCGCGTCACGATAATAATTGGAGGGGGCCCGCATGAATTTCATCGTCAATCTTCTGATCCTGTTGCCGGCGCAGATCGCCTCATATTTCTCCTGGGCCGGCCCGCTGATCATGCGGCTGGTCGTCGGTTACACCTTCATGCTGGCCGGCTGGGGCAAGCTCACCAATTTGCCGCAGGTCACCGAGAATTTTATCGGCTGGGGCATTCCGTTTCCGAAAATCCTCACCCCTCTCGTATCAGGCGTCGAGTGCTTTGGCGGAGCCATGCTGATCCTCGGCCTGTTCACCCGGATCCCGGCCGCGATGCTGGCGGTGACCATGCTCGTCGCGATCAAGTCGGCCAAATGGGGCGACGTCGATTCGCTGCAAACGCTGCTCGGCTTCGAGGAAATGACCTACTTCGCCGCCTTCACGTGGCTCGCGATCGCAGGCCCTGGTGCCGCCTCCCTCGACCGGCTGCTGATGAAATCCGCCGGGTACAACGAGGTGCCAGCCTGAGGATCGGGCAGCCCCCGCGCGCTCACAATGCCGTGACATCGCGGATAAGTCTGAGCCCGGATTTTGGCGCGCGTGTAGCTGTCGAGACACCAGCGCTTCCGGAAAGCCGCCATGAAACTCGTCCGCCTCGCCGTCTTCGCCGTTGCCGCGCTCGCGGCAGGTTCGGCCCACGCATCCGATGGCGTCAAATGGAGCGAATGGAGCGACGATCTGTTCACCCGCGCCGCCGCCGAACAGCGTTTTGTCATTCTCGATCTCGAGGCGGTGTGGTGCCACTGGTGCCACGTCATGGAAAAGACCACCTATGCCGATCCGCAGGTCAAGGATCTGCTGGCCTCGAAATATCTGCCGGTGCGTGTCGACCAGGACGCCAATCCGGACCTGTCGAGCCGCTATGGCGATTGGGGCTGGCCGGCGACGATCGTGTTCGGACCCGATGGAACCGAGATTGCCAAGCTCCGGGGCTACATCGAGCCGGAGCGAATGCAGGCGCTGCTCAAGGCCATCATCGACGATCCCTCGCCCGGGCCTTCGGTCGGCGAGGCCTTTGAAGTCAAACCTTCGGCCTCGGCCTTTCTCAGCAAGCAGCAGCGCGCGGAGCTGACGAAAAATTTCGACGAATCCTACGACGAAAAACTCGGCGGCTGGGGCGAGAACCAGAAATTCATCGATGCCGACAGCCTGGATCTTGCAATCACCCGTGCCGAGGCCGGCGATGCCATCGCGATCAAGCGCGCGCGGCAGACGCTGGATGCTGCGATCGCACTGATCGATCCAGTCTGGGGTGGCGTGTATCAATATTCCGAAGCCGGCTCCTGGAGCAAACAGCATTTCGAAAAGATCATGTCGTTCCAGGCGCAGTATCTGCGGCAGTACAGCCAAGCCTATGCGCTCTGGAAGGACCCGAAATATCTCAAGGCCGCCCGCGATATCGAGCGCTATCTTGCGGCCTTTCTCTCGGGCCCCGAGGGCGCGTTCTATGTCAGCCAGGATGCCGATCTCGATCACGACACCGACGGGCACAAATATTATGCGCTTGATGATGCCGGGCGCCGCAAACTCGGCATGCCACGCATCGACAGGAATCTGTACGCGCGCGAGAACGGCTGGGCGATCTCGGCTCTCGCCGCCTATTACAACGTCACCAACGACGCAAAAGCGCTGGCGATGGCCGAACGCGCGGCGAAATGGGTCAACGCCAACCGCGCGCTGCCGAACGGCGGATTCAGCCATGGCGAGAAGGATCGCGGCGGCCCCTTCCTCGGCGACACGCTGGCGATGGGCCAGGCCCTCCTCGATCTCTACGCCGCCACCGGCAACCGCGAGTGGCTCACCTCAGCGGCCAAGGCCGGCGATTTCGTCGCGACTTTTCGCGACGAGGCCGGTGGCTTCGTGACCTCGAGGACAGCGGAAGGCAAAACCGGCGTATTGGCCAAACCGGCAAAGCTGCTTGATGACCAGGTGCAGGTTGCGCGCTTCATGAACCTGCTCAACCGCTACTACGGCGACGAAACCTATCGCGAGCACGCCTCACATGCGATGCGCTATGCGAGCAGCGCCTCGGCCGAGATGATGCGCCCGCTGCCCGGCGTGCTGCTCGCCGACGAAGAACTCGCGATCGAGCCGACCCATATGACGATCGTCGGCCACAAGGATGCGCCCCGCGCGCAGGCCCTGCATACGCTCGCGCGGGCGCTGCCGGCCCGCTACAAGCGCCTGGAGTGGCTGGACCTGCGCGAAGGCAAGCTGCCCAATCCCGACGTCGAATATCCCGATCTCGGCGAGCCCGCCGCGTTCGCCTGCAGCAACCGGATCTGCTCGTTCCCCTCGTTCAATGCCGAGGAACTGCAGGCCACGGTGAAACAGATGGCAAAGCTGAAACCTTCGCGCGCCGCGATGAACTAGGCGGGATGCCCGCCCCGTGAAACGCACAGTGTGACCGGCATCACAGCACCTCCACCCGCTTCAAGCGACAAACGGCCAACAGGAATGAACCGGTGTTGGTCGTCATGGCTTGCTCAAAATATGCTTGCTGGTCGAATGTGGCGCGCGGCTCGCTCGCAGCTTTGTTGTTGGCCGTTTCGGTGTTTGCGGCCGACCCTGCCGGCGCGGAGATTATCAGGAAGGAAGACTCGCTGCGCGGGATCACGATGACGCGCGAGGAGTGCGCCGCGAAACCGCAGACCTTCTGGCTCAACGTCTACAGCCAGGATTTCTGCGTCCGCTATTATCTTTCCACCGCCGGAGGCCAGGGCTCGCGCCCGGTCATCATTCTGAACGGCGATCACAACGGTCCGGTTGATCCGACCCGTTGGACCTGGGCGGATCCGTCCAAGGCCAGTGACGTCAACACCGACAAACTCGTCGCTATCGCCGACCATTTTTCGAAGATGGCGAAGACCACGGCGATCTATCTTGGACGCATCGGCGTCGAAGGCACGTCCGGCACCCATCTGTCACGCAAGACCCTCGTCGAGCTGCACCTGATGGACATGGCGCTCGAGGCGCTCCGGCAACGCTACCAGTTCGAAGGCTTCCATCTGTTCGGAGAGTCCGGCGGAGGCCGGCTGGTGTTCGGCTTGGCCGAGATGCGGCGCGACGTCGCCTGCCTGATTTCCGGCTCGGGACAGATCGTGACCCGGGGTCCCGCAAGGCCCGGCGATCCCGCAAGGACCTATTTCGACATCACGGGCAAGGTGCAATGGCTCGCGCAGAACCGCGCCTTGCGCATGATGGTTATCAGCGACCCGAACGACCAGCAAGTGCCGACCGCCGTTCAGCAGACGCCCATGGTGCAGACCCTGCGACAGGCCGGCCATGTGGTCCCCCACCTCCTCGTCGAAGCCACCGACCCGAAGCGTCACGCGGTGCTCGACTATGGCGCGATCGCGATGGGCGGCTGCGTGCTCGGCCGGCACGACGACGAAATCGCGCGGGCAATAGACACGCTCATACGCCGCAACGCCGAGACCAACCGGCGTCTGCTGGACGAAGCGCGTGCCAAGTCCCCGCCCCAGACGGCTTCCGACACGATCGCGCGCCAGCCGGGACGCTCGTGACATGAAAGCGACGCAGCGGCCAGCAACGGGACAGTCAGGAAACATGGAGCGCGCAATGCGGGTCCTTGCCAGTGTGCTTCTCACCGCCGCCACGGTCATCCTGGCGCCGGCAGGCGCGCAGGCCGAAGCGCAGCAGCGCATGTGCCTGGACAATGCCACCCCGCCCGCCCCGAGGGCTGCGGCCTGCTCATTCGTCATCACGAATGCGCCGCCCGCCGAGGCCAGGGAACTGGCCCGTGTCTACCTCATCCGCGGCAACGCCAATCTGGCCCTCGGCGTCTACGACCGGGCGGTGGCGGATTTCGACGCGGCGACGAGGGCCCACCCGACCGCCCCTGGCCCGTTCAACAGCCGCGGTGTCGCGTTCCTGCGCCAGAAGCAGCTCGACCGCGCCATCACGGAGTTCGATTCTGCAATCCGGCTCAATCCTAACGATCCCCTTGCTCTCACCAACCGCGGCGACGCCTACCGGGACAAGGGCCGCACCGACCGCGCGATGCAGGACTACGACGCCGCGATCGTGCTCAATCCAAAGTGGGTCAACGCTTACTTCGGCCGGGCAGCGGCGTTGCAGCAGAAGGCCGGCTCCGATTTCGACGCCTTCGTCAACGAGGGCCGCTTCGAAGAGCTGGCCATCGCGGAATACGGCAAGGTGCTGCAGATCGCGCCGCGACACGCCGGCGCCCTCAGCAACCGCGGCCAGCTCCATCATACCTTGCGCAAATACGACCTTGCCATCGCCGACTTCACGCAGGCGATCGAGATCAATCCCGCAAATCCCGCCTTTCTGCGCAACCGCGCGCTGACCTACCGAATGATGCGGCGGTTCGACCTTGCGATCGCGGACTATCGCAATGCGTTGGCGATGACGCAGGACGCCGACGGGCGCAAGCTGATCGGAGAGTTGCTCGCTCAGCTCGGCGCCGCCGTCTGAGGTCGCGGCCGCACGCCGGCGTCTTATGGAGCACACGCTCGCGCAGCAGCCAACATTCCCGTTGTGCAACGCAACGAGATTTGCCGCCACCGGTCATTGAAGCTTACCGATTTTCCCGCGCGAACGGCCTCTGTTGCCATTCTGCCGCGCAACGAAATACTCCCAATGCATCGGGGGTTGGACATGGACGGGTCATCCAAATCCAAGAAAAGAAAAATTTCTTTCGAAACTCTGTAACCAAATCGCCCGATGCCTCGTAGCTGTGTCCGGATGAGCACTCAAATCACGGAGGCTAACGGCCTTCGCGAGCCACCGCGATCTGATTGGCATCCGTTGTTTCCTTAAGCGTTGTGCGGCTCGATGATTTCAGGTCATCGAACGCTCACGGCGTCCTATTGTCGTCAAAACAATCATCGAGGAGAACGTCATGAAGTTGAATACAAAATCCGGTGCGACGCTCGCAGCCGCCGCTGCCACTTTGTTCCTCGCCGGCGCGGTTGTGTCGACCGGGTCGACCTCCGCAAACGCCGCGGCCGGCAAGTGCATGGCCGGCAACGCCTGCAAGGGCCAGAGCGCCTGCAAGGGCGGGTCCAATGCCTGCAAGGGTCAGAATGCCTGCAAGGGCACCGGCTTCTCGCAGGCCTCTGAAAAGGCCTGCGCCGCCATGGGCGCAAAGTTCGTCAAGGGCTGATCGTCCCGAATTGACGCGAAGAGGCCCGGCTTCATGCTGGGCCTTCAAGTCCAGCCCAGGAATGTTTCACTTAAGCCCGCCGATCATTGAAATAAATTTCGCTCGCCGTGTAACCTGGCCAAACCCGCCGCGTATTTATCCCCGGGTACCATCTGTCGGTCCTGATGTCAGTGGCTTGCGGGTGGTGCACCTTCACACTTCTTTCTCGAGGAGACGTCCATGAAGATGACTTCCAAATCCGGCGCCACGATTGCCGCCGCTGCAGCCACTCTGTTCCTGGCTGGCGCGACGATGTCGACCGTCACCTACGCCGCCGGCGAAGGCAAATGCGTCGGCGCCAACGCCTGCAAGGGCCAGAGCGCCTGCAAGGGCGGCGCGAGCGCCTGCAAGGGGCAGAACGCCTGCAAGGGTCAGGGCTTCTCCGCCATGACCAAGGAGAAGTGCGACGCCGCCAAGGGCAAGTATTCGCCCGCCTGATCGAGGTAATCCGGAACGGGGCTCCGTTCCGGGAACGGGGCCCGGTGTATGCCGGGTCCCCTTTCCATGGTAATTTGAGGCAATACCCATCGCCTGATCGCGATGCGCGAAGCGGAGACGACATGAACGTCGCAAGCAGATTGCCCAACTCCCCGGCGGCGCTTGAGCGTCCGTTGCAGTCGGATAAGCCACCCCTCCTTGGCTTCGGGCTCGGCCTGCGCGCGCAACACTACGACGAGATCCTCGGCGGAAACCCGCCGATCGACTGGTTCGAAGTCATCAGCGAAAACTACATGCTGCCCGGCGGCCAGCCGCTGCGCGTACTTGACCGGATTTGCGAACGCTATCCCGTCGTGATGCACGGCGTGTCGCTGTCGATCGCATCGACCGCGCCGCCGAATTTCGAATATCTGCAGGGCCTGAAAGATCTCGCCAGGCGCGTCGAACCAAAATGGATTTCCGACCATTTGTGCTGGACCGGCGTCCACGGCAAGAACCTGCACGATCTCTTGCCGATCCCCTATACATCAGAGGCGCTCGACCACGTGGTCAGCCGCGTGCAGCTGGTGCAGGATTTCCTCGGCCGCGCCATCGTGCTCGAAAACGTCTCGACCTATGTCCAGTTCAACAATTCCGAAATGACGGAATGGGAATTCCTTGCGGAATTGTCGCGCCGCTCCGGGTGCTGGCTGCTGTTCGACATCAACAACGTCTATGTCAGCGCCTTCAACCACGGCTATGACCCCATGACCTTCCTTAACGGGATTCCTGCGGATCGCGTCGTGCAATTCCACATGGCCGGCCACAGCCACATGGGCACCCACATCATCGACACCCACGATCATCCCGTCTGCGAAGACGTCTGGGATCTCTATGTCGCGGCCATCAAGCGCTTCGGCCGGGTCTCGACCATGATCGAGCGCGACGACAACATCCCGCCGCTCGACGAGCTTGTTCTGGAAGTAAACCGCACTCGCGAGATCGCGAAGAAGGTCTTGCCGCCCTTGGGCAAGCAGGCGGGATGAGCGACTTTGCGCGGCAGCAGGCTGATTTCCAGCGCGGCATCCTGACCGGCGACGACACGGCGCTCGCCGAAATCCTCGACAGCCCCCGCGAGAAACGCGAGACGCTGTACGGCGTCTATCGCTATGCCTATGGCTCGCGGCTGGTGGAGGCGCTTCGTAACGACCATGAGCTGCTGCATTCGTATCTCGGCGATGAGACGTTCGACGAGATGGGTCATGCCTATGTCAAGGCGCGCCCCTCAGAACATCCGAACCTGCGCTGGTTCTCGCAAGGCCTGCCGGAGTTTTTGAGATCGGCAGAACCCTATTGCAACCATCCTGTTCTCGCTGATCTCGCAGCGCTGGAGAAAGCGCTCAACGACGCCTTCGACGCCGCGGAAGGTGAGCTGCTTGACCTCACCGCCATGGCCGCGTTTGCGCCGGAGCAATGGAACGACCTCACATTCCGGCCGCATCCGAGCGCGGCCAGGCTCGATTTGTCGACCAACGCATCCGCGGTCTGGATGGCGCTCAAGAACAACGAGACGCCACCGGACGCGGCCACGCTGGAAGAACCGGCGCGCATCCTGGTCTGGCGCCAGGACACCACGCCGATGTTCCGCGAACTCCCCGCTGAAGAGGCGATGATGTGGGACGAGGCCGCGAACGGCATTCCGTTCGGCGTGCTCTGCGAGATGCTCGCGACCTATGACGATCCCGATGGTGCGGCGGCGCGCGGCGCCGGATATCTGCACGGCTGGATCACATCAGCAACCTTGACGGCGGTTTCCGCCGATTAAAAAGGGCCCGAGACATGGGCACCGATACCGATCGATCCGTTACGACCAGAAGCGTGTCACGATGAAAACGCTCGGCGGCATCAGCTGGATCGTGTTGACCGCCGTCCTCACCGCCATGCCGGCAAGCCTGATTTCGTGCCGCGCCGATGCGCAGTCGGACTATATGCGCGGCGACCGGATGCCGTATGACGCGTTCGACCGGATGCCCAAGACCGATATCGAAATCGAAGGCAGCACCATCCATGTCGGCTTCGCGCCCGGCGAGATGACGCTGCCGCGAGAAAAGGTGCTGGGTTGGGTCCGGATGTCGGCGAAGGCAGTCGCCACCTATTATGGACGGTTTCCCGTCGAACAACTGCGGCTGCTGCTGGTGCCGGTCGACGGCGCCCGCATTCGCGGCGGCACGACATGGGGCTATCGCGGCGCCGCGATCCGCATTCCGCTCGGCCGCGATTCCACCGAAGAGGTTTTGCGGCGCGACTGGGTGATGGTGCACGAGATGGTGCACACCGCCCTGCCCGATCTGAACCATCGCCACACGTGGCTGTCGGAAGGTCTTGCCGTCTATATCGAGCCGGTGGCACGGGTGCAGGCCGGGGACCTCACGGCAGCGGAGATCTGGCAGGCGATGATGCGCGACATGCCGAAGGGCCTGCCGCAGGCCGGCGATCAGGGCCTCGACAATACCGACACCTGGGGCCGGAGATATTGGGGCGGCGCGCTGTTCTGCCTGCTCGCGGACATTGAAATCCGCAAGCGAACGAATAATCGCCTCGGCCTGCAGGACGCCATGCGCGGCGTCCTCGCCGCGGGCGGCAATCATGAAAAGGATTGGCCGCTCGATCGCATTCTCTCCACCGCCGACAAGGCCGTCGGCGTCGACGTTCTGGCTACGCTTCATGGCGAGATGGGTTCAAAGCCCGTGACGCCCGATCTCGCGGGCCTGTGGCGCGACCTCGGCCTGAAGCCGCAGGGCGAAAGCCTCGAATTCGACGACGCTGCGCCGCTGGCGGCGATCCGCAAAGCCATCACTTCGCCGCGCGCGAAATAGCGGTGCTGCTACGCCGTGCCCAGAATAGGATGCTGCTTCAGCACGTCGTCACTGATCGATTTGGACTGGATGGCGCGAAACAGCGTTTGCGCGGTCGTGGTGTGATTGGCCTGAAGGCACAGTTCGAGGATCTGGCGCACTGCGGTGTCACGCAACAGACCATCGGAAATCTTCATGGCGATTTCCATAGCGACTTTCGCCGCGCGCTCATAACGTTCGACTTCGGACTTGATTTTCGCGTGCGAACGGTCGGCAGCACCGCTGATCTTTTCCGCACTGCTGGCCGCAGAACGGCAGATTTCCCGTATCTTGTGCGCAGCCTGGATATCGCCGATCGGCCCCTCGATGGGCTCGTCCCAGATCTCCTTCTCCTTGGGTGCGTCGTTTTTGAACCATTGCATGGTATCAACAGCCAGCGCGTTTTCAGGACAAACAATGCGATCGTGCGATCAGCGGCCGCATTCTCATCCGGGAAAATCAATCGGTGGTGACATTCCGGCAACAGAGGTTTGCAAATCCGGTTCGTTGCTCGTGGCGTGCAGCCGGCCTCCATGATCTCGGGCGACCGTCTACGATGGTCGCCTTGGTCCGATCGCCTCGAACTGCGCCTTCTGTTCATCGTCCAGCGTGGCGTAAAAATCCTCCAGCGCAGCGCGCACCTGCTTGACGGCTTGCAGCATGGTATCGAGCCGCTTGGCGATGGCGGCGAACCGCGCTGGCGGCGTCATCACATCGCCCGGCTGACAGGCCGCCTTCAATATCTCGGCGGCCTCGGCGCTGGTATCCTGAAGCACTTGCAGGGTGGAGCGCTGGGTCTCGTTCGGACGCAACCTGGTTTCGATCTCGCCGGCTGGCCATGCCATGGCGGCAGACTGCGCCACGCCACAGCCCTGTGCAGTCCCTTGCGCAGGCACCTGGACAGATTGGTTCCTCGCATTGTTGGCCACGGATATCCTGCGCTGGTCCTGCGCGAGCGCGTTGAAGCGGGCCTTCTGCTCGTCGTCCAGCATTCCATAGAATTTCTCCAGCGGTGGCCGCACCGTGGCGACCGCCGAAATCATCGCCTCGATCCGCTGCTGCATGGCGCTGAGCCGGCCCGGAGCCGTCAATACGATTTGCGACGGGCATGCCGCTCGAATGTTCTGCGCAGCCGCGATCGATGCGTTGCCGAGTTCGTCGAGCGCGGCAAATTGCGTTTCGGTCGGCAGAACGGTGAGCTGGATTTGATCGATGGGTAGCCCGGCGATGGCGCGCCTGTCGTCACCGCACATTTGCGCCAGCGGGGCGGGCCCGCGATGTCTGCGGCCGGACGGCCGCTGTGCCAGATAGCCGGTCAACGCATCGTAGCCGTAGGGCGCGAATATTCCGGCGTAAATATCGGTGTAGCCGTAGTCCCAGAAGCCGCTGCGGTCTCCCCAGATCGTGTAATCGTAGATGTCGTGATAGGCGAACGGCCAGAACAGCGGACCAACCCACCCGTAGCCGCCATTACCGTGTTGCCACCACCCGCCTCCGCCGCGGCCCTGATGCCAGCCCGCGACGGCGAGACCGGCGGCGATCTGTGCCCGCGCCATGGGATTGCTGAGCAGACGCCCGCCACGCAACCCACTGGCGCGCGACAGCGAATTCATCGCATGGCGGAAGTTTCCGGATCGTACCGAAGCGTTGCGGATCTGGCTGAGATTCGGGGCGAAGCGATGGCCGCGAAAACTGCCCCGCGAATACGAACGGGATATGGCGAACTTGCCGCCGCCGTGGTGACCACGAAAATGACGGTGATGCCCGCCGAAATGCCCGTGCCCGCCACCGTGGGCCCGGCCATGGTGACCCCCGCCATGCCCGTGGCCATGACCACCGCCGTGGCCCCCACCGTGACCTCCACCTTTGCCGATCGCCACGCTCGAAAGCAGGGCCGCCAGAACAAAGACCACAATTCCGATTGCCGGTTTGGGCATGGCACGCTCCCTTGCGCCACTCGCTGACGTTTTGCGGCAACAGACTGACGCCGACGGGGAGCAAAAGTTCCACTTGCGAGGCGGCAAGTGGACGAGCCTTCAGGGAATTCGCGGGAGAATTTGCGCCCGGCCCTAAACCGCCGGCACGATCTTCCCGGGATTGAAGATGTTTTGCGGATCGAGCGCCTTCTTCAGCGCGCGCATGGCGTCGATCGCCTCATCACCGAGTTCGGCCTTCAGGTATTTCTGCTTGCCCTGCCCGATGCCGTGTTCGCCGGTGCAGGTGCCGCCCATCGCCTGCGCGCGTTCGACCAGGCGGTGCATGAAATCCTCGCCGCGGGCCATCTCGTCGGCGTTGTCGACGTCGCAGACCAGCGAGCAGTGGAAATTGCCGTCGCCTACGTGACCGACGATCGGCGACAGCAGGTTGAGCCGCTTCAGATCCTCCTCGGTCTCGGTGACGCAATCGGCCAGCCGCGAGATCGGCACGCAGACGTCGGTCGCCACCACGCCGGCGCCGGGACGCAGCGCCTTCACCGACCAGTAGGCGTCGTGCCGCGCCTGCCAGAGTTTGGTGCGGTCCTCCGGTTTGGTGGTCCAGGTGAAATCACCGCCGCCGCATTCGCCGGCGATTTCCTTGAAGTTCTTCGACTGCTCCGCGACCTCATTGGCGCTGCCGTGGAATTCCAGCAGCAACAACGGCGTCTCCGGCAGCGTCAGTTTCGAATAGGAATTGCAGGCGCGCACCTGCTCGGCGTTGAGCAGTTCGATGCGCGCAACGGGAATGCCGGTCTGGATTGCAAGGATCGTCGCCTGGCAGGCGCCGCGCACGGTCTCGAACGAGCAGGCGGCGGCCGCAATCGTCTCGGGAATGCCGCGCAGCTTGATGGTGAGCTCGGAGATGATGCCGAGCGTTCCCTCGGCGCCGACGAACAGATGCGTCAGATCGTAACCGGCGGAGGATTTCTTGGCCCGCGTGCCCGTGGTGATGATTTCGCCGTCGCCGCGCACGACCTTCAGCGCCAGCACGTTGTCGCGCATGGTGCCGTAGCGCACCGCGTTGGTGCCGGAGGCGCGGGTCGAGGCCATGCCGCCGAGCGAGGCGTCGGCGCCCGGATCGATCGGGAAGAACACGCCCTGGTCGCGCAAATGTTCGTTCAGCGCCTTGCGGGTCACGCCGGGTTGGATCACGCAGTCGAGGTCGTCGGCATGGACCTCCAGCACCTTGCTCATGTCGTGCAGATCGATGCAGATGCCGCCGGCCGGCGCATTGACCTGCCCCTCCAGCGAGGTGCCGGTGCCGAACGCAATCACGGGAACGGTATGCTTGGCGCAGATCCGCACCACATCCTGGATATCGGCGGTTTCCTGCGCCATCACGACAGCGTCGGGCGGCTGGGTCGGCAGCCATGTGGTGGTATGGGCATGCTGTTCACGCACCGCCTGCGAGGTGATCAGCCGGTTGCCGAACCGCGCCGCCAGCGCCTCAAGCGCGCTTGCCAGCGCCTGCGGTTCCGGCCGCTTCTCATTGCCCGATATCGTCATCGCCACGCAAAATTCCTCCCGGCTTTGAGCGGACCGTGGCAAAGGATATATGAGGGGTCAAGAGAGATCGGCCAAACAGGGATGGATGATGACTTCAGCTTCAGCCGCCAAAGACAAGCTATCCGATATGCCCCTGCCTTCTGCGCCATTCCTGTCGTCGGTGATGCAGATCGAGCCGCAATGGATCGATTACAACGGCCATCTCAACATGGCCTATTACAACGTGATGATGGACCGCGCGATCGATGAAATGTGGCTGCATCTCGGGATCGGCCCTGCGTACATGAAGGAGCGCCACGGCTCGACCTTCACCGCCGAATGCCATGTGCGGTATTTGCGCGAGATTCACCTCGGCGATCCCGTGCAGGTCACGGTCTATCTGCTCGCGGCCGACGAGAAGCGCATTCATACGTTTGAAGAGCTGCGCCACGCCACCGAGGGCTGGATCTCCGCGACTTCGGAGAACATGACCATTCACATCGACATGAACGCGCGCAAGGCCGCGCCGTTTCCGCCCGATATCCGCGCCCGCATCCAGGCTGTGGTGGATAGCCATGCGGCCGTTCCACGTCCCGAGGGCACCGGCCGGAAAGTGGCGATGCCCTCGAAATAGCGCCTGGAAGTAACGCTGGCGGCTAAACCCGCGTGCGTCCACGCACCAGACCGACCACCGCCGAGACCAGGAACAGGATGATGGCGATGAAGAAGATCGCCTTGGCGATTTCGATGGAGGCGCCGGCGATACCACCGAAGCCCAAAATACCTGCGATCAATGCGACGACCAGAAACGTAACGACCCAGCTTAGCATGACACGACCTCTGTTTGGTTGCGATCGGCGCGGTTAAGAGGATCGCGCCAGCTCATGCCAAAACAATCCGTCCCGGCAGCGATGGTTCCTGGGTGCGAAACCGGGAATATTTGTCAATAAGGCGGAACAAAATCGCGGAGGCCTGCGAAAAACGGTCCCGGGATAACGCCGGATTAAACCTGTCAAAACGGCCGGACAGGCCCTATATGGCGCTTAATCCCTGCTAAGAAGGCTCCCCTTCACCGCCTCACGGTGCCATCGTGGGGACAAGACGATTCGCATGACAGAGCCGAGCAAGCTGCCCCATCACGGCGTTCCCGAGCACCAGCCCGCAGCTGGCGGCATCGCCGCGCGTGCGCGCGCCACGGCGGCCCCGCAATATCTCAACGGGCTAAATCCGGAGCAGCGCGACGCCGTCGTGACGCTGGACGGCCCGGTGCTGGTATTGGCCGGCGCCGGCACCGGCAAGACGCGCGTGCTCACCACCCGCATCGCCCATATCCTGAGCCAGGGCCGGGCGCGCCCGCATGAAATCCTCTCCGTGACCTTCACCAACAAGGCCGCACGCGAAATGAAGCTGCGGCTCGGCCAGATGCTCGGCCAGGCCGTCGAGGGCATGCCGTGGCTCGGCACCTTCCACTCGATCGGCGGACGCATCCTGCGCTACCACGCCGAACTGGTGCAGCTGAAATCCAATTTCACCGTGCTCGACGTCGACGACCAGGTCCGCCTGCTGAAGCAATTGCTGCAGGCCGAGAACATCGACGACAAGCGCTGGCCGGCGCGGATGCTGGCCGGGCTGATCGACGGCTGGAAGAACCGCGGCCTGACGCCGCCGCAGGTGCCGGCGGGCGAAGCCGCCGTGTTTGGCAACGGCAAGGGCGGCAAGCTGTACGCCAGCTATCAGGAGCGGCTGAAGATCCTCAACGCAGCCGATTTCGGCGATCTGTTGCTCGAGAACATCCGCCTGTTCCGCGAGCACCCGGATGTGCTCCGGCAATACCAGAGCCGGTTCAAATTCATCCTGGTCGACGAATATCAGGACACCAACGTCGCGCAGTATCTGTGGCTGCGGCTGCTGTCGCAGGCGCCGAGCAAGCCAAGCGTGCCGCTTTCTTCCGTTATTCCGGGGGCCATCGATACGCCCGTCATTCCGGGGGCGACCTCCTCCGTCATTCCGGGGCGCGTCGAAGACGCGAACCCAGAATCTAGAAGTGAAGAGGACTCACCTCGAGATTCCGGGTTCGCACCTGGCGGTGCGCCCCGGAATGACGAGCGAGGCGCCCTTCCCGCGATGACCGCGCCGAAAAACATCTGCTGCGTCGGCGACGACGACCAGTCGATCTATGGCTGGCGCGGTGCCGAGGTCGACAACATCCTGCGCTTCGAGCACGATTTCCCCGGCGCGAAAGTCATTCGTCTCGAACGCAATTACCGCTCCACCGGTCATATCCTCGCCGCCGCCTCGCATCTGATCGCGCATAATGAAGGCCGGCTCGGCAAGACGCTGCGCACCGAGGATGTCGACGGCGAGAAGGTCACCGTGACCGGCTCCTGGGATTCCGAAGAGGAAGCCCGCGCCATCGGCGAGGAGATCGAGGAACTGCAGCGCGCCGGCGACAACCTCAACGAGGTCGCGATCCTGGTGCGGGCCTCGTTCCAGATGCGCGAGTTCGAAGATCGTTTTGTCACGCTCGGCCTGCCCTATCGCGTGATCGGCGGTCCAAGGTTTTATGAGCGCGCCGAAATCCGCGACGCGCTGGCTTATTTGCGCGTGATCAATTCGCCGGCCGACGATCTTGCCTTCGAGCGCATCGTCAACGTACCCAAGCGCGGGCTCGGCGATGCCACCGTGCAGATGCTGCACGACCACGCCCGCAAGCGCCGCATCCCCTTGTTCGAGGCCGCCCGCGCCGTGGTCGAGACCGACGAGCTGAAGCCGAAGGCGCGCGGGTCCTTGCGCGATCTGATCCTGCATTTCGACCGCTGGCGCGCCCAGCGCGAGGTGACCGCGCATACGGAGCTCGCCGAAATCGTGCTCGACGAGAGCGGCTATACCGAGATGTGGCAGAAGGACCGCTCCGCGGATGCCGCCGGTCGGCTCGATAACCTCAAAGAGCTGGTGCGCTCGATGGAGGAGTTCGAGAACCTGCAGGGCTTCCTCGAACACATCTCGCTGGTGATGGACCGCGACGGCGGCGCCGAGGAAGAGGCCGTTTCGCTGATGACGCTGCACTCGGCCAAGGGTCTGGAGTTCGACAACGTATTCCTGCCCGGCTGGGAGGAAGGCCTGTTTCCGAGCCAGCGCACGCTCGACGAACAGGGCCGCGCCGGCCTCGAAGAAGAACGTCGTCTCGCCCATGTCGGGCTGACCCGCGCCCGCCGCCGCGCCAAATTGTACTTCGCCACCAACCGCCGCATTCACGGCACCTGGACGACCACGATCCCGTCGCGCTTCCTCGACGAATTGCCCGCGCCGAATGTCGAGATCACGGAATCCAAGGGCGGCTCGGGCTGGGGCGGCAGCGGCGGCTACGGCGCCTCGCGCTTCGACAACATGGAATCCTTCGGCTCCAGCTACACCACGCCGGGCTGGCAGCGCGCGCAGGCCAATCGCGCGCGCAACAATCAGGGCGGCCGTCACGGCCAGACCCGCGACGGTTTTGAGGAAAGCCAGTCGCCATTTTCGGGTTCGCGTAGCGATACCTCAGGTTCGCGCGGCGAAACCTCTGGTTCGCGCAGCGATACCTCCTTCGGCGGCGGCTTCTCCCGCACCAAGCGCGGACCGATGGTGATCGAGGGCGAACTGGTCGCCAAATCCACCGGCACCGTTTCGGAGTTTTCACTGGATGACCGCGTCTTCCACCAGAAATTCGGGTACGGCAACGTCGTGAAGATCGACGGCAACAAGCTCACCATCGCCTTCGAGAAGGCCGGCGAGAAGAAGGTGGTCGACAGTTTTGTCGAGCGGGTGTGAACCAAGGGCTTTCTGTTCGTCCAGGCCCTGACCATCTCATCGGACATTGCCGATCTTCGAGCGGAGCATTCGAAAGTTCGACGAGAGTCTGAGACTCGGCTTCACGATCCGCAAGTGCACGCAGGTCGACGATTCGAGCGCGGAACTCGATGGTTGCCCCCCGTTATCGCGGGGTTGCTTTCCAACGACGCCATTATTTTAGCACTATTTGAGCTGCAAATAGATCGGTCTAGCGCTTTGGGGGTCGCGGTGCCGAGATCCGGACTGGCGTTGATCCTAGTAGGGTTGCTTGGGTTTTTACTCAGCAGCTGCATGCAAGCGACGCTCGCTCCGTCGTCGAATGCCAGCTTGACCCAGAGGGACCGGCAGTTGCTGGCCGACGCGCCTTATGCGCAGGCGAGTATTCCGGAGACCTATCGCCGGCATATTGTCGACTACATGCGAAAAGAGCAGCCGGGCACGATCCTGGTCGATACCAACGCACGCTTTCTGTATTACGTTTTGCCGGGAGGCAAGGCTATCCGCTACGGCGTGACGGTGGGCGAGGAAGCGCTGGCCTGGTCCGGCGTCGCTACTGTTGGCCGTATGGCTGAATGGCCGGACTGGATTCCGACGGCGGAGATCCAAGCCAGGCTCGGCCCTTATCCCAAGCGCGTTGCCGGAGGCCCGGCCAATCCGCTGGGCGCGCGGGCCATCTACCTTTACGAAGGCAACAAGGACACGCTGTACCGCATCCACGGCACCAACCAGCCGGAATATATCGGCCATGCCATCTCGTCCGGCTGCATCCGCATGACCAATGAGGACGTCATTGATCTCGTGAATCGGGTGAAGCCAGGCGCGATCGTCGTCGTCCTCCCACCGGGCCGGAGTGCATAAATTCCACATCACAAGTTTCGTCATCCGGTATCGAACAAGATCACCATCATCACTCATCCGAAGCGGGATATGCCAGTTGGCACAGTCCGCGCGATCTACCGGCAGGTCGGCTGGGACAAGTATTGGGAGTTCGCGATGAGCGGCGGTTAGTCTTGAGATTTCTGGCTTGGTGATGGCGCCGGCCCGGGTGGACCGCCATCAGGAACCGGCATCAAGGCTTACGACGGTTATTTCGTCTTTCGGAACCCCGGCTTTACGGGCCCAGCACGGAACCAAAAATCCATTCAATCGCAATCGCTTACACGCCCGCGCAAGTTGCGCGCCAGGGAGCGGGAGCGGTCAAATCGATTCCGGAGAACGCGAAGACATCCCGGACCAGATGGCGCACCGCGTGCTGTCTTCCTGCGGTCGTCCCTTCTCGCCTTGAGGCTGCAAGATCGTCAGCAACACGAAACGAGGACCTTGCGCTCGATATGCCGCGAGTGATCAACTCTCGGACCGGAATGCTCCTGCACGGTTGGAGAAAAACATGATGTTCAAGAAGATTGCGATCGTGGCTGGTTTGGGACTGGCGTTATCAGTCACGGCGGAGGCCCAGACGCCGCGCAAGGGCGGCACCATTCGGATGACGGCGCCCTATGGCTCGAGTTTCACCAGCATGGACATTCATACGACGCAACGCGCCCAGGACGAGATCGTCGCCAAGGGCCTGCATCGGTCGCTCTACATTTGGGACTCGGCCGAGGGTAAGCCGGTTCCGGAGCTTGCCAAGGAGGCCATCGTCTCGGGCGGCGGTCTTGTTTATACCTTCAAGCTGCGCGACGACGCTTATTTCCACCATGGTCGCAAGATGACGGCTGACGACGTCATCTGGAGCTACAACCGCATCATGGACGGCGCGAAGGCCTATCCCGGCGCGCGTTTTGTCCGAATGATCGAGGGCGCCTCCGAGGTCGAGAAGGGCAAAGCCAAGGAAATCTCCGGCCTGAAGAAAATCGACGATTTCACGCTCGAAATGAAGCTGACCGAGAAGGTCGATCCGGGTTTCTACTTCTTCACCGCGCTGACTTCGATCTATCCGGCCGACGAGGGTGCCAAGGACAGCTTCATCCAGAAGCCGATCGGCCTTGGGCCGTTCAAGTTCGTCGAGCACGTGCCGGGATCGCGCGTCGTGCTGGAGCGGTTTGACAAGTTCTACAAGCCCGGCAAGCCGTACGCCGACAAAATGATCGTGTCGATCATGGGCGAAGCCGCGGCGCGCGATGTCGCCTTCCGCAACAAGGAAATCGACACCTCGGTGCTCGGGCCCGCGCAGTACGTCGCCTATCAGGCCGACCCCGCCCTCAAGGGTACCATCGTCGAAGTCGCCGAGGTCTTCACGCGCTACATGGGCATCAATCCTTCATTCAAACCGTTCTCCGACAAGCGGGTGCGGCAGGCCATCAACCATGCGATCGATGCCGATCTGATCATCAGCAAGCTGGTCAAGAACAAGGCCTATCGCGCCACCAGCTGGCTGCCTTTGACCTCACCCGCCTACGACAAGACCATGAAGCCGTACGCCTTCGATCCCGCGAAAGCAAAACAGTTGCTCGCGGAGGCGGGCTATCCCACCGGCTTTGAATTCGAATGGACGGCGAGCCAGAATGAAAGCTGGGGCCTGCCGATCGTCGAGGCCATCATCCCGATGCTCGACAGGGTGGGCATCAAGGTGAAGGTCAAGCAGGTCGAGACCGCCGTGCTGGCGGAGGTCGCCCGCAAGGGCGAATTCCAGGCCTTCATCTATTCCCAGGCCACCGGCCCGGACCCTCAGGCCGCGCTGAAATGCTTCCACTCGGCGACGCCGCAATCCGCCTGCAACTACACGGCTTTCAAGAACGCGGATTTCGACAAGCTGCTCGATGAAGCCGGGCAGACCGACGACGCCGCCAAGCGCGTCCAGCTGCTGCAAAAGGCCAATGCCCTGCTCTATGACGAAGCGCCGGTCTGGTTCTTCAACTACAACAAGGCGGTCATGGCGGTACAGCCGTGGCTGAAGGGGATTCAGTTGAACGCGACCGAACTGACGCATCAGAACGTCGAAGACCTCTGGGTCGACGAGACCTCCCCCGCCAAGTGACTTGACCTACAAGTGACCTACAAGTGACACGCGCTCTCGCCCTCCCTCCATCGCAAAAACACAAAAAACGATAGAGGGAGGGAGGAACAGGTCTGATGCTCTCGTTCGCTATCCGTCGAATCCTGCAAACCGTTCCGACCGTGCTGGCTGTCGTGCTGGTGATCTTCGTGCTGTTCAGCGTCGTGCCGGGCAGCATCATATCGAGCATGAACGATGACGGACGGGGTCCGACGGACCCGCAGGTCGTGGAGCGCATGAAGAAACAGCTCGGCCTCGACGATCCCGTCTATATCCGCTTCAGCTCCTACGTCGCCAAGCTCGCGACCGGCGATTTCGGGACGTCGTTCCGGACCCGTGAGCCGGTCACGACGATGCTCGCCAAACGGATGTGGCCGACGCTGCAATTGATTTTCGCGTCGATGACGTTTGCGATCGTGATCGGGGTACCGCTGGGTTTCATCGCAGCGCTGCGGCCGGGCAGCTTCGTCGACACGCTCTCGATGGTCCTGGCGGTGTCCGGGCTTTCAATGGCCAAATTCTGGCTCGGGCTGCTGCTGATGTACCTGTTCGCGTTGAAACTCGGCTGGCTGCCGAGTTTCGGCTACGGCGACGGGGGGCTAAAATATCTGGTCCTGCCTGCCGTGACGCTCGGTGTCTCGCCGATGGCGCTGCTGGCGCGGACGACGCGCGCCGCGGTTCTCGAGATCATGACCGCGGATTTTGTCCGCACCGCGCGCTCGAAGGGCATGAGCGAGACCCGGGTCGTGAAGTGGCATGTGATGCGCAACGCGCTCGTCCTCATCCTCACCACGATCGGCCTGCAATTCGGCGCGTTGATGGGACAGGCGGTCGTCGTCGAGAAACTGTTCTCCTGGCCGGGCATCGGCTCGCTGCTCGTCGACAGTGTCCTGCAGCGCGACCTTCCTGCCGTCCAGGGCTCCATCCTCGTCGTGGTGCTGTTCTTCCTGACCATCAATACGATGATCGACCTGCTCTACGCCGTGATCGATCCCAGGATCAGATACGCATGAGCACTAGAGCGTTTTCCAGCGAAGTGGACGCCGGTTCGCGTGAAGAAAACGCGTCAAATCAAGAATCTGGAGCTCCGTTCCGATTCCATCGGAACGGAAAAAGCTCTAGCCGGCCCGAGCACGCCTGCGAACGATTGACTGTACCGCCTGCGGCGGGGTCGCCGCGATGAAGCTCGGCGCCAATCTCGTCATCGGCGGGGCGTTGTTCGCGCTTGCGATCTTCGTCGGCCTGCTCGCGCCCTGGCTGGCGCATACCGATCCCGTCATGGATGCCAACCTTTTGAATGCCGAGGAGCCGCCGAGCTGGATCTGGTGGTTCGGCACCGACGCGCAGGGCCGCGACATCTATTCCCGCGTCGTGCACGGCGCGCGCATCTCGCTGACGGTCGGCATCGTCTCGCAACTCGTCAACAGCGTCATCGGCGTGACACTGGGCCTGACCGCGGGCTATTGGGGCGGCTGGTGGGACGATTTCGTCAACGGGCTGACCAATCTCATGCTCGCGATCCCGTCGTTGATCTTCGCGCTTGCCATCATGGCGGTCCTTGGACCCGGCCTGACCAGCCTGCTGATCGCGCTCGGGTTGACCAACTGGTCCTTCACCTGCCGGATCGCACGGGCATCGACGCTGTCGCTCAAGAGCCAGGGTTATGTGCAGGCCGCACGGGTGCTTGGCTACGGCGATTTGCGCATCATGATCACGCAGCTGCTGCCGAACATGGTCGGCCCCATCATCGTCATCGGCACGCTCGGCATGGGCGGCGCGATACTGGCCGAAGCCGCGCTTTCGTTCCTTGGCCTCGGGGTCCGCCCGCCCTATCCAAGCTGGGGCAGCATGCTTTCGGAGGCCCGCGACCAGATCACGACGGCGCCGTGGCTCTCGATCTTCCCCGGCCTCGCCATCTTCCTGACGGTGCTAGGCCTCAACCTGCTCGGCGATGGCTTGCGTGACATTCTCGATCCACAGTCGCGGAGCCGGCGCACATGACGGGCTCTCCTTTGCTCGAGGTCGAGAATCTGCGTATCGATCTCAACTATCGATCCAGCCATGTCGCGGCGGTCGAGGGCGTTTCATTCCGCATCGACCGTGGCGAGACCTTCGGCCTTGTCGGTGAATCCGGCTGCGGCAAGAGTATTACGGCGCTCGCTTTGATCGGCCTGTTGCGCCAGCCGCTTTCGATCGGCGCCGGCGCCATACGATTTGACGGCCGGGAGATCCAGAGACTTTCGGCGGCCGAGCAACGCGCGCTGCGCGGCAATCGCATCGCCATGATCTTCCAGGAGCCGATGACGGCGCTCAATCCGGTCTCGCCCGTGGGCCGGCAGATCGCCGAGATGTTCGTGCTGCACCAGGGCAAGGACTGGCGGGAAGCCAACCAGCTGGCGGTCGAGGCGCTGGCGAGCGTCCGCGTCCCCGCGCCCGAACGGCGGGTGAAGGATTACCCGCACCAGCTTTCAGGCGGCATGCGTCAGCGCGTGATGATCGCCATCGCACTCGCATGCGGGCCGGATCTTCTGATCGCCGACGAGCCGACAACCGCGCTCGACGTCACCGTGCAGGCGGAGATAATCGAGCTGATGCGCAATCTATGCGCCGAGCGAGGCACCGCCATTTTGATGATCAGCCACGATCTCGGCCTGGTCGCCAATGTCTGCCGCCGCGTCGCCGTCATGTATGCCGGCCGCATCGTCGAGGAGCGCGGCTCGGACGACATCTTCCGCGCCAGCGCGCATCCCTATACGCAAGGCCTGGTCGACTCGCTGCCGCGGCTGGGGAGCCGCGCTGCCCTTGGCCGGACGCGGCTGACGGAGATCGCGGGCGTCGTCCCGGCGATCACGGATTTCCCGGACGGCTGCCGGTTCAATCCGCGTTGCGCGCGGGCGACCGACATTTGCCGGACAACCGAGCCGGAGACGACCTGGCTCGGTGCAGGCGGGTTAGTCAGGTGCCATCACCATGCATGAACCTGCGGCGAGGTCCGGCGACGATGTCATCCTCAGCGTGGAGGATCTCGCGGTCCATTTTCCCGTCGGTGGCGGCTTGCTGGGCGGCGGCCGGCGGCTGCTCCGTGCGGTCGACGGCGTCGATCTCGAACTGAAGCGCGGTGAATGCCTCGGTCTGGTCGGCGAATCCGGATGCGGCAAGTCGACGGTGGCGCTTTCGATACTGGGCCTGCAGGCGCCGACGCGGGGCCGCATCGTGCTGGACGGCCAGGTCGTGACGGGCCGGCAATCGGGCGATCGAAAGGCATTGGCCCGCATCGTGCAAATCGTGTTTCAGGATCCCTACGCCTCGCTCAATCCACGCCAGACCGTTCGCCGCACGCTGGAAGACCCGCTGCGCCTGCACGGCGTAACCGCCAAAAGCGAAATCGACGCACGCGTTGCGGCGATGCTCAGGCATGTCGGCCTGCGGCCCGAGCAAGCCGGCCGCTACCCGCATGAATTCTCGGGCGGCCAGCGTCAGCGCATCGGCATCGCCCGCGCGCTGATCCTCAATCCCAGGATTGTCATCTGTGACGAACCCGTATCGGCGCTGGATGTCTCGATCCGCGCCCAGATCATCAACCTGCTGCTGGAACTGAAGGAAACGCTCGGCCTCTCCTACATCATGATCAGCCACGACCTCGGCGTCGTCGAGCACATGAGCGACCGGGTCGCCGTCATGTATCTCGGCCGCATTGTGGAGACCGGCCACTGGCGCGAGATCTTCGAACGGCCGGCGCACCCATATACGCAGACCCTTATATCAGCCATTCCCGATCCGCTGCGCCGCGCGCCGCTCGCTACGACACCGGGCGAGCTTCCCAATCCGCTCAATCCACCGGACGGCTGTGCGTTCAGTCCGCGCTGTCGTTATGCCGAAGCCGTGTGTCGTCGCGAGCCCCGGCCATCGCTTGAAGCGCGTCCCGACGGACACGCGGTCCGCTGCTGGCGAGCCGACGAGATTGCCGGTCAGGCGGCGCTGGCCTCGACCGAAAGCTGAGATCCCCAGCAGCGTTGTCCCGCACGACAGCCCAACTGCCACTTGTTCCCGGTCAGGTCAGCCATACGGAGTACCCCCAGGTGGCGACGCCTCCGGTTGAAAGGCCGCGTAGGCTCGATGACTTACAAAAGCGGGTTTGGGGGAAACGGAGGTTTCCATGACCAACTCCAATGGACGACCGACGCGTTTCTATCGGTTGATCGCAGCTCGCGTGGCAGGATTGAGTGCGGCTGCTTTTCTCGGGATCAGCACAGCCTATCCACATGACGCGATGCGGCCAGAACTCAACACGTGGTTCAAGAGTCTCAAGAACAAGGCGGGCGTAGGGTGTTGTGACTCCGGAGATGGCCAGCACGTGGAGGCCGAGTGGGATATGGCCAAAGGTGGCTATAGGGTCCTGCTGAAGCATCCGCATCGGCCAACCGAACCGGGGCAATGGTTCGACGTGCCATACTCCGTCGTGATCGACCAGCCGAACCTCAGCGGCATCGCGATGGTTTGGTGGTGGCCGCGCTTCGACACCCGAGGAAGTATGATCCCTATGTTGCGCTGCTTCATTCCGGGACCGGCTGGGTGATCCGCTGAGCAAACAATAGCGCCCGCAAGTGCGCTACGGTCCAAACCCGACTTGGCGAGAACACAGCGCCTCACATGCCGCGGCTGGCAAATACCTTTTGGCAGCCCGTGCTCAGCTTGGCCCTGTTCTGTTGCAGGCATGTTTGAACCGCCCCGTCATCGCCCAATTGCTGCCGGCAAAAGCGCTGTGCATCTCGTGTGCAGGCCTGCTGTTCCTGCGGTGTACCCTTCTGACCCTGTGCAAACGACAGCGAAGTCTCGGTCAGCAAGATGATTAGAACGAGGACGATTGAACGCATGACGATTCTCCGTGTGTTGACGGGAACAAAACGTTGCTCCCCGTCTGCGGTTCCTCGATCGACATACCCGGTGGGCCTGGCAGCGGCGGGCCTTTATCCGGCCCGCCGGGACGAATCATATTTTCGGGAAAAAGCGGCAACTTTTTTCGCCCGATCGAATTGAAAGCAAGCGCGAAAGATTGGGAGTTCAAAATGGATGACGAGTTTCCGCTGAAGACTGCCGTTGATCGAGCCTGGACCGTGCACCTGGCCACGCACGATGATGTTGACGCGGCCGATCCGCGTCGTTGCTCGCTTGAGAGGTACCTGAGCGGAAAATGGCAAGCTGGTGAAAGCGATCCCGAAGAACTGACATGCTCCGGACTTTCGTATCTGGATCGCCTCGGATCCGAGAGTTGGTGAAGGCATGATGGCAAGCTTTGCAAAGACCCTGAGCGGACTCGCCACACAAAGCGCGCGACCGGATTGGACGCTGGCCGCCATTGCAACTCTCATGGCGGCCGGCGTCGCAACGTCGCTTCGGTATGCATTTGGATAAGGACCTGAGCGATGGCGGACAGGCGAGGCTTGAGATTCATCGGACTTGCCTTTGCAATCGTGGCCCTGGCCGTGACTGCGACAGCGGCGGTGGTTGCGACCGCTGAGGCCGAGCGGCTCGACGTGCAATCGACCCGCCAACCGTAAAAACGGTCTTGCGCCGATCTTGAATTTGGTCAGGTTTTTGAGTTTCGTCAGGCTTGTGCGTCGGCAGCCTGCGTCGCAACGCCGCAATGAGAATTTTAGATCGATTGCCGCGCTCGCGCGTTGAGAGTGACGGGCGACTAACGAGCTGCCAGGTAGCGACGATCATGCTTGCACCCAGCCTTCGCCTATCAGCATTTCTTCTCGGCGTTTCGATGGTAGCGGCGAGCGTGGGCTCTTCCGCCGCCCAGGAGAAAAGGCATGGACCGCCTGCGGCCGCGGGCCGGCCTGCGGGACCGCCGCCCGGCATGGCTCACCCTGCACCGCCTCCTGCCATGGCGCGCCCTGCACCGCCCCCCGCCATGGCGCGGCCTGCACCGCCCCCCGCCATGGCGCGGCCTGCCCCACCTCCCGCGATGGCGCGCCCTGCCCCGCCGCCCGCTATGGCGCGGCCCGCCGCGCCAGCGTTCCGTCCGGCCGCGCCGCAGCAGCGGCCGGCGATGGCGCCCCGTCCGGCGCCACAGATCGCCGCGCCACCGCGCCCCGTCGCTCCGAGAGTAGCAGCACCGTCGCGCCCCAGCGCACCGGCTGTCGCGAGCCCATCCCGGCAGGATCGGATCGGCCAGCGCGAGCAGCGCATTCAGCCGCCGCAGCAGGCGATGCAGGAGCGGCAGCGCGACGGGCTTTCGCCCCAAAACGCGCAGCGCCGGGAGCGCATCGACCGGTTGCAGCAGCGCGTGCAGGATTTGAAGTCCCAACAGCCGGAAGGCCGGCGCGCGCAACGCGCGCAGCAACGGTTGCTGCAAACCGAACAGCGGCAGCTGCAGCGTGAAGAGCGTCTGCAGCGGCTCCAGCAAACCGCGCAGGAACGGCAGCGCGATACGCTCACGCGAGAAAGCGCGCAACGCGAGCAGCGCATCGATCGACTGCAGCGGCGCGTGCAGGAGCTGCAGTCGCGACAGCCGGATGGCGTGCGGGCACAACGCGCGCAGCAACGATTGCTGCAAACCGAGCAGCGACAGCTCCAGCATGAGCAGCGCCTGCAGCAACGCGACCTGGCGCGCCGGCAGGAACTGGGAATGCCGCCTTCCGGCAGGCAGGCCGAGACCGCCGCTGCCGCGGTGCAGGCCGCCGCCCGCGGGCGGTTTGCCGAGCGCTTCCGCAGCAATCCTGATCCGCGCGTCCAGGCGGCGCTCGAGGGCGGGCGGCACGGCTGGGCTCCCCGCCACGCCTGGAAGCGTGGCCTGCGCGCGGCGTTTGTGCCGTGGGCCGGCCACGTGTTCTGGCCCTATGCCTATTCCGACATTTTCGAATACACGTTCTGGCCCTCCGGCTACGACGTCGGATACTGGGCTTACGCCTACGATGACTTCGTCGATACCGTGTTCTGGGGCGCGGATAGTCCGTATTCCGCCTATGCCAGGCTCGGCTCGACTGATTCCCGGGAGAGCGACGGCGCAATCGGCGGCTCCCGGCCGCGCGAAAGCGCGGGCATGAGTCCACAGGCTCTCAAGCAACTGTGCAAGGAGCCCGAAAAGGGTATCACCGCCTGGCCGATCGCTTCGATCGAGGAGGCGGTGCGGCCGACGCCCGAACAGCGCGCAGTGCTTGACGATTTGAAGAACGCGGCAGCAATGGCCGCCGATGCGTTCAAGGAATCTTGCGTCGACTCGTTTGCGATGACACCGCCCGGCCGCTTGCGGGCGATGATGAACCGCCTCAGCGCCACGCTCGAGTCCGTGCGGATCGTGCGGCCGGCCCTGGAGAAATTCTACAGCTCGCTCAGCGACGAGCAACAGGCCCGCTTCAACGCGCTCGGCCCCGACATCAGCGAACGTTCGCAACCGCAGCCGCAGCAGGAAGCGAACGCGCAGCCGGATAGCTGCGGCGAGCCAAAGCCCAGCCTGACCAACCTGCCGATCGAGCGGATCGAAACGGTGATACGTCCGGCGGGCAAACAGAAGGAAGCGCTCGACCGCCTGCGCGAGGCCACAGAGAAGGCCGTTCAGACGCTGCAAGCTGCCTGTCCGGTGGACGTACCGCTTACGCCGGTCGGGCGGCTGGAGGCGATGGAGAAGCGGTTAGAGGCCATGATGCAGTCGGCCAAACTGGTGCAGCCGGCGCTCGATGATTTCTATGCCACGCTGGCCAGCGAGCAGAAGGCGCGCTTCAACACGCTGGGGCGGTTTGCGGGCCGCTGATTGCAAGCGACCGATCGCCCGAAATTTGTGTGCCAATGATCGACACTGTTGTGCCAACAGCGTCACTCTGAAACGCCCGAAAAGCAGTGCGATGAACGTTCATCTTAAATAGTTACCGTAACTTTTAAAACGAGTTTGCTCTCGCTCCAAAAGACCATATCGACCAAAGCGCGATAGCTGAGGGTTCGATATGACGGAAGCAAGTTACGATCTCATCAGGTCCCGGGCAGCATCTTTCAATTGGCGGATCACTGCGATTGCTGCGTTCACGGTTTTGGTCGTGGCCGTTGCGGCATTGGTCCACGTCGTGCCTTACGGCCGGGCGGTATGGGATTTCGTCTTCATCCTCGATGGCGCCTATCGCATCGGTGTCGGGCAAGTTCCGCACGTCGACTTTGCTTCGCCGATCGGCCCGCTCACGCTTTACCTGACCCATTTTGCCGAACGGCTTTTTCCCGGCGGACAGCCGTTCATCGGCCTGCACGCGCTGGCGTGGCTCATGGTGGTGCCGCCGTTCGCCGTCATCGCGTCGCGCATTCAATCGCCCTGGGGATTTTTCGCCAGCTTCGCGGTTCTCGCGGTGGTGGTTCTCGTGCCCTACACGCTCGACTCCAGCATGCTCTCCGAGATCAGCTATTTTGCCACCTATAACCGCTTCGCCACCGCGATCCTGTTCCTGGCAGCACTCTGGTATGTACTGCCGAAGGCCCGTGGCGACGGCGTGTTGCTGGGTTACCTGCTGACCGCCCTGATCTTCATCAAGATCACCGCCGCTATCGCAATGCTCGGCCTCGTCGTCGCGGCCGTGCTGCTCGGACGCGCGCGACCCGCCGCGCTGTTCGCCATGCTGTTCGTTACCGCAGCGTTGGCGGGACTGGTCGAACTGGCGACCGGAGGGCTCGTCTCCGGCTACCTGCACGACATCGTCTCGATGAGTGCCTTGAACCGGGGCGGCGCCGTTTTCCGGCTCGCCGCCTCCTCGGCGCGCAATTGGCTGCCGCTTGTGGTCACGATCACGATCGTCGTGCTCGCGGCCCGCGAACTCGATTTCATCGCGGCGGTCAGGCGCCCGCTCAATTTCGTGCGCGAGACCATCGCCCGGGAAGCCTTCGTCGTGGACGCAGCGCTGCTGGTCGCTGTAGCGCTGGCCGCGGAGAGTCAGAACACCGGCGGCGTCGGATTGATTGCCGCCGCGGCCGTACTTTTCCACCCGAGCCTGCGCACTACCCGTGGCTGGCGCCTGATCGCCGCAGCGGTACTCGGCGCGACGCTCGTGCTGCCGATGGCCGACGTCGTCGAAAAGCGCGTCGTCTCGACCTTTGTAAGGGAAAAGCAGGGCACGACCGACCACGGCTTTTCAACATTCCTTCCGGGCATGCGCGTACCAACAGCCACCCTCGCCGGCTCCCGGCTGATGACGCGCCTGCAATCCGAATGGCTGCCCTTCCTCGACGAGACCGCCAACAACGGCTTTGACCTCGACGGCGATCCCGGCAGCACGAGCCCGGCGACGCGCGCGGCGTGGGCTGTCAGCGTTGCCGAGGCCGGAGCGAACTTTCAGCGGCTCGGCTACGCGACCAAGGCGCAGCGCTATACGACCATCGATTTCGCCGAATCCTTTCCGCGGCTGCTCGGCCTGACGCCCGCGCGCGGCACCACCCTGGCGATGGATTTCCGGCGCACGGTGCCTGCGTTTTCCGTGACCGAAGCGTCGGCCTATCTGGCGGACGCGGACGGTGTGTTCTTCCGTACCTGTGTTCTCCCCGGCGCGACCGACACCAATCCAGCGACCTTCCGAACCGTGCTGGAACGGGAGTTCACGCGCCACAAGCTGCATCCCTGCTGGGATTTCTACAGCCGTACCCGCTGAAAGGGCCCGCATGTCCACCTTACCCCTGCCGCTTGCACTCTCCGATCCGCGCGAGGCGCCGCAACCGCGGCCGCTGATCCTCGATCTCGATGGTACGCTGGTGCGCGCCGACATGCTGCTTGAAACCGTGCTCGCGCTGCTTCGAGCCGCGCCGTGGCGGTTGTTCGAGATCGGGCTGTGGATGCTGCGTGGCCGCGCCTATCTCAAGCGCCGTCTCGCCGAGGAAACCAACATCGAGCCGGACGTTCTGCCGTTCAATGAAGAACTGCTCGCCTACGCGGCCGATATCGCGGCCAGCGGACGGCCGGTCTATGTCGCCACCGCCGCCGACGCCAAAGTCGCGGAAAAGGTCGTGCGGCGGATCGCCTTCATTCGCGGCGTCATCGGCAGCGACGGCTTGCGCAACCTGAAAGGCGAAGCAAAGGCACAGGTTCTCGCCGAACGATTCCCTGACGGATTCGACTACGCCGGCGATGCGCGCGCCGATATTCCGATCTGGCGCGTAGCCGAAAATGCCATCGTCGTCGAAGCGGCAAGTTCGGTCGAGCACGCCGCCGCAGGCGTTGCGACCGTCGCCAGGGTGTTCCCGCGACCGTCCCGAATCCGTGCATTGGTGCGCAGCATGCGTCCGCACCAATGGGCGAAGAACGCGCTGGTTTTCGTGCCGCTCATCCTCGCCGGACTGGTCTCTCATGTGGACGCCGTCTACGCGACGACATGCGCGTTCCTTGCCCTCGGCCTGGTCGCCTCATCCACCTATCTCGTCAACGATATCTGGGACCTGACCGACGACCGCAGCCACTGGTCGAAGCGAAACCGGCCGCTGGCAAGCGGACGCCTGCCGCTTGCAACGGCGATCGCAGCCGTTCCGATCGGATTGTTCGCAGGCATCGCCGTTGCGGCGCTGGCCGGACCGGCGACCGTTGCCGTCGTGCTGCTGTATCTGGCCGTCACCCTGCTCTATTCGTTCGCGCTCAAGCGCATCCCCATTCTCGACGGTTTTGTTCTCGCCGGATTATTCACGCTGCGGCTCGGCGCCGGCATCGTGGCGTCAGGCGCGCCGCCGTCGCCCTGGCTGCTGGTGTTCGCGATGTTCCTGTTCGCCTCGCTCAGCTTCGCAAAACGCCACACCGAGGTCGCCCGCGTCATCGAGCGCGGCGGAACCGAAGTCCGTGGCCGCGGCTACAAGTCCATCGACCTGCCGCTCATCATGGGAATCGGCATGGCGACCGGGGTCGCCGCCGTGCTCATCATGGTGCTCTACATCATCAATGACGCCTTCCGGCAGAGCTTTTATGGCAACACCGCCTGGCTCTGGGCTTTTCCGGCCATCCTGTTCCTGTTCGTGTGCCGGATCTGGCTGAAATGCGGACGCAGCGAACTGCACGACGATCCCGTGGCGTTTGCCGTCACCGATCGGCCGAGCCTGGCGCTCGGCGGCGCCCTGATGGTGTGCTTCGGACTGGCATGGTCGGGCGTGTTTGGCTGACATGCCGCCACTTGCGTATCGACGCCCGGAGGTTCCGCGTCGTCGGACGTGGAAGACACAGGTTGGCGCCCTGTAAAACAACCCAAAAAAAACCACAGGACGATGTCGGATTCGGCCGACCCCGTTCGTCGTTTCGCCACGCCGATCGGACCGGCCTGGACACCGCAAGCGGCACCAAGCGAAGCGAAAGGATGAGAAATGGCCAAGATGACTGCCAAGAACACGATTTGCGTATGGTACGACAAGGACGCCGAGGCGGCTGCTCGCTTTTACGCCGAAGTCTTTCCCGACAGCGCCGTGCACGCCGTCTACCGCGCACCGAGTGACTACCCCTCGGGCAAGAAGGGCGACGTGCTGACCGTCGACTTCAAGGTTGCCGGCATTCCCTGCATCGGCCTCAACGGTGGCCCCATGTTCAAGCAAACCGAAGCGTTTTCGTTTCAGATCGCCACCGACGACCAGGAAGAGACCGACCGCTACTGGAACGCCATCGTCGGCAATGGCGGCCAGGAGAGTGCATGCGGCTGGTGCAAGGACAAATGGGGCGTTTCCTGGCAAATCACGCCGCGCGTGCTGACGGACGCGATGGCGGCCGGCGGCGCCGAAGCCAAGCGCGCCTTCGATGCCATGATGACCATGCAGAAAATCGACGTAGCCGCGATCGAAGCGGCGCGGCGCGGTTGATGTTCGCCGGGTAGAAGTGGCTGGCCCGGGCTCGGTCGTCGCGGGTGCAAAGCGGACGTGGACCGGCCTCACTGAATTTTCAGTATCAGGCGTGACGCCGGCTGAACAACAACAGGCCACCCATCGTTGCGAACAGCCCTCCTGTTGCCCTGTTGATCCAGCGCATGTGCCAGCTGGAGCGCAGGACGGGGGCGATCGCGGAGACGCCGAAGGCACACATCGCCAGCACGCTGAATTCGCATGCGATGAAGGTAACGGCGAGGATGGCATATTGCGGCGCGAACGGCTCGACCGGGTTCAGGAACTGCGGGAAGAACGCGGTGAAGAACAGGATGGCCTTGGGATTGCTCGACCCGACCAGGAAGCCCCTGACATAGTGCGTGCGCAAGCGCCGGCCGCTGTCCGCTGGAGCCCTCTTGATATCGACGGCTTCAGCGGTGCTGCCGAACGTCTTGATGCCGAGCCAGATGAGATAGATCGCACCGATCACCTTGACCACGGTGAAGGCAAGCTCCGATGCCGCGAGCAATGCACCGAGGCCCAGCGCCGAAAGCGCCATGACTCCGAGGACCGCGCTGATGCTGCCAACCGCAGCTGCCAGCGCGCCTGACTTGCCTTCGTTCAGCGCCGTCGTCATGCAAGTGAGCATGGTTGGGCCGGGTGACAGCACCAACACGGCTACGGCGGCCAGGTACAGCAAGTAGGTCGTCAGGGTCATTATTCGCATCCATATGCGTGGTGAGGTTAAGCGCGCGGAGTGAGGTCAAGCGACACCCTGTCGGGTGTGCCAGCCGGTGATGGTTACGACGGAGGCAGGCCTATTTCATTAGCAGTTGGGTAGCCGCCCACCCAGCCCATACTTGTACCAAAAGCGACGCGGATTACCCTGAGCGGCCCTATCCCGGTTCGGAATGTGAGCAATTTCGACCAGCGCGGCGGAAAATTGCATCCTGCCCGCATTTCGAAAATGAATCGCCCATTTTTGAGCTCGCCGGCGGGCGGCAATTGTATTTTGGCGAGCCTTTGGAACTTTTCGGAACTTCTGCCATTGCAGATTTGCTGATGGTGCGAACCCCAAGGAGTGTTTGCAATGGCAACCCACATCGTTATGGACCACACTGGCGATACCCGCCATGAGTTTGATGCGAACGACGCGAAGGCGTTGTTTGAAGCGGAAAAGCGCTTCGAACAGCTCACAGGCGCCGGCTTCACAGCGGCAGTCAGAAATTCCTCTGGCGATCCGACGGTAACGCGCAGATTCGATCCGAAAGCCGAAGAAACCCTGTTTTATCCAAGGCTAGTCGGCGGTTAGCGTCTCATGTTGCAGACAACGCTACGGAATGCGGTCCGTAACATCAGGCAATTGCTGGCGGATAGCGCGAACCGCTGGCAATTGCTGCGGGCTCAGTATCGGGAATTGGGCTGCCCTCAAAGGGAGGTGCGCGGCATAAGGTTGCTGCAAGCGTGGCTATCGCCCGAACAACTGGTTCAGTTCAACAAATACGGGTACTTCGAAGTCACGGGCTGCCAGACCGGCAAGCGATACCGGATCTGTTATGGCACAGCGACAAATATTCATGAACTTGACCAATATGGGCGCCCGAAAGCCGGTTGGTGTTTTGTGCCAAACCAGCCACTGGTGCCCGGCGACGTCATGCTCGCACAGAAAATTGCTTTGGAAACCGACGAGTGGGCTGCGCTGGCGGTGGCTAAATCGTTCAGGCCGACTTGGCATTGAAAAGACCTGGCACGTCTGAGGGGCCGAGGTCCACTGCGCTGCACGGGCAGGAGAAGCGCTGGCGGTCCTGATGCGGTGCAGCACGGGCTGCGCCGACGGCGTCTCTACGGAAAATGGATACAAGCAGACTGTTTACCAAGTCGGTCAATGACGTGAAAACCACCTTCCCTAAGCCGTCCGAAACAAATCCGCTCTAGGCTGCCTCCAACAGCAAGAGGCAGCAAATGTTCACGATCATCAGGGCGCTCGTCATCGCGGTATGCGCGTATGCCGGTTCATCGGTAGCAGGCAGTCAATTCCCGGACCTGCCGAACTCCCATCAAATCTACACCGAGTAGCTCACGGAAGTTCGTGATCGAACTCGGCAACAGCAATTCCGGCAGTAACCACGTTCAGTTACGGACTGTCAGGAATTACGGCGTTTGCTCTCGTCAGGTTCTGTGGCGGAGATGGTCATGCCTCTCGGACGATACATAGCCTGGGTCGGCGCATCGTTGCTTGTGTTGCTGTTCGTGGCCAACTGGTTCTTTCCGCAACCCTCGGCGGAGCCCGCCGGTGACGAAGTTAACAGGCCGGTCATCCGGATCGCTTCTCTGCAGCAGCCGCCGGAGCGGATCGTCATCGACACCAACCTTCCGACGATCGTTCCGCCGCCCGCGCCCGCCGATGCCATGCCGGACGAGCCGCCCGCGCAAGCACAATCATACGCGCCGATAACTTCTCATGCGTCGGTTACTGGCGTGGAAAAAAGCAAGCCAAAAGCCACGAAGAGACTGGTGAAGGAGG
Organism: Bradyrhizobium sp. AUGA SZCCT0182; assembly: GCF_018130185.1. Classification (NCBI taxonomy): domain Bacteria; kingdom Pseudomonadati; phylum Pseudomonadota; class Alphaproteobacteria; order Hyphomicrobiales; family Nitrobacteraceae; genus Bradyrhizobium; species Bradyrhizobium sp. AUGA SZCCT0182. The sequence continues at coordinate 147,223 of NZ_JAFCLY010000011.1, forward strand.
CTGCAGCCAGACACCCGTCATCGCCCCATACGCAAATCAAAACGCCTGTGGTCGCGAGTAGCAGCCCGGCACCGGTCGCAGCGCCCACCAGGTTGTCGTTCGCGAACATCATTTCCGGGCAGCTGGTGAGAGAGCTGTTCAACCTTCATTGAGCCCCTGCGCAGAGACACTCGCGCCTCCGTGCATTAACCCTGTTGTCAGACTTACTTCGTCGCTCCTGCGCGCAAGTCAATTCTGCCGCTAACCCGCCGCATTGGATCCTAGAAATCGTTCTGCGACGTTGGGCAAACTATTTCCCCCTATTCGGGGCAAGCACCTTCGTTCTGGAAGAGCAGATCATGATGAGGGCAGGTCTCCTCGTTGTCGGCCTCAGCGCTCTGACCATCATGGAGCTGGGGACACCGCGACGCACCAAGACAACTGCGCCAGATCGGTTCGAGCAACTGACCATCGGCGTCAGCGTATCAGGTGACACCCTGGAGACGGCTGACCGGCGCGAAGTCCACCGTTTGCAGCATGAAGCACCGGTTCAGCCGATCTCATCCGTCGAACCAACACCGCCGCCGGATGCAACGGCTTTAACTCCAGAAAAGGAGCCGAGCACTGTCGGGAGCGCTACAGGCGGCAAAAAGCACGTTGCCGGGAAGTTACGACCTGGATCCAAATACACGGAGCCTGACAAACCCGAGCCTCAATCCACAAATCCCAACAAAGCTGCAAGGATGGCCCGGCCGAAGCCGACGGTCGCGGCCAGGCCGTGTCGTCCGAATGCTTTCGATGGTCTTCTTCAAGCATTGAACTTGTCCTCCCGATGCCAGACCTAGCGCAATGGCCTTCGTGCAATGTCGCGTTGGCCGGCGCCGAACCGGCCGACCTCGCTCGTAGATCTGGGGGCGGAGCCCGTGTGGACGAAATCAGGCCGCCTCGCCCGGACGAGCGGGGCGCACCTGACAGATCGCGAGATCCGTTCAACGTGGCAATCGTCGCGATCGTGTTAGCAGCGGCGATTGCGTTGGCTGTTATCGCAGGCGCCTACATCTTTCGCAGTACTTATTCAAACCGGCAGACAATCGAGTCAATCGACGTCAAGGCTCTGGTGGAGCGCATCATCAAAGTCGAATCGGCGGGAATTGCGAACAAAAAGAACAAGCTTTCCAGCGCCACAGGGGCTGGTCAATTTCTCGATGACACATGGCTCGAAGCCATCCGAAAGCATCGCCGCGATCTGATCAAGGGCCGCAGCGATAAGGAACTCCTGGAGCTACGGCAGGACGCAGAACTTACGCGGGAGATCATTGCGCGGCTGCTTGAGCAATATGCCAGGACACTGAATAAGCGCGGTCTGCCCCTCACGTCCGGTTCGCTTTATCTGGCCTATTTTGCCGGACCGGCTGGCGCCGTCGCTCTGCTGTCCGGCGCCGAACATGCCGACGCCGCGTCCGTCATGGCGGCCGCTGACGCGACCGGTCGAACCACCCGCCAGAAACTTGTCAGGGCTAACCCGTTCCTCGAGGTCCTAACGGTACGCGATCTCAAGAACTGGGCCGATCACAAGATGCGTGGCATCTAGATCGCCCAATTGCCGACATCTGGCCATTCGCCGCTATGGAACGACCGAACTGATCGCCAATGTCAGGGTTGCGCGGACTCTCGGGCTCACATTCCCGCCGACAATCCTTGTGCTCGCGGACCAGCTGATCGAGTGAAGCCCAAAAGCAACTCGCCGGGACGCATCTACGCCGAATGCCCGGAGGGACCGAAAGGTCAATTACACTGCCATGATGCGGGTGGTTCCGGCAAAGGACCGAAAGTCGTATAGTGGCATCCATTCTTGCCAGATGAGCCAGAGGGAGCAAATCCATGCGGAAGTCTCCATTCGGTGTCGCCGTCGCGGCTCTTATGCTTTCTACGTCTCAGCCGCTGGTCGCCGCGCAAGACGACGTGGATCAGCAGCTCGGTAACGTGAGCTTCAAAACCTCTTGCAACGATGTTGCGCAGCGTCGCTTCGATCGCGCGATGCGCTACCAGCACTCGTTCTGGTACACCAATGCCAAGGAGATCTTTGAGGAGGCCGTCAAGGCTGATCCGACATGCGCCATGGCGTATTGGGGCATCGCGCTCACGATGATGGACAATCCGCACGCCGCAATTCCGCGGCCGAATCTTGCGCCCGGCCTCGCCGCGATCACCAAAGCCAGGGAGATCGGAGCCAAGACCGAGCGCGAACGCGACTATATCGATGCGATGATGGTGATGTATGCAGACCACGAAACGATCCCCCATGCCCAGCGCATGCGCGCGCTGCGCGACAAACAGGCCGACATCGCAGCGAAATATCCAGACGATGACGAGGCCCAGATTGCCTACGCCATCACGCTCAACACCTCGGCGGATTTGAAAGACAAGACCTACGCGCAGCAGACCAAGGGCGCCGCAATCCTGGAGCCGATGTCCGTACGGCTGCCGCAGCATCCGGGCGTGACGCACTACCTGATCCACCTCTACGACTATCCGGCGACTGCGCAAAAAGGCCTCGACGCCGCCAACCGCTACGCCAAGATCGCGCCGGCCGCGCCGCACGCCCAGCACATGCCGTCGCACATCTACACCCGCGTCGGCTATTGGAAGGAATCGATCGTCTCCAACGCCGCCTCCGTGAAAGCCGCGAAGTCCGAGAAGTCGGTGGGCAATTACCTGCACGCGCAGGATTACATGGTTTATGCCCATCTTCAGCTCGCCCAGGACCAGCAGGCGCGCGCCGTCATAGACGACATGATCAAAGAGACCGACTTCAAGGTGACGGTCGCGGCCGCCGACTACGCGCTGGCGGCCTCGCCGGCCCGTTATGCGATCGACCGCGGCGACTGGGACGCGGCCTCGCAACTATCCGTCAGGCCGAGCGGCCTGAACTACGCGATGGCGATCTCGCATTTCGCACGCGCGCTCGGCGCGGCGCGCTCCGGCAAGCCGGAAGCCGCCAAGGCTGATGTCCAGAAGCTCGCGGAATTGCGCGACAAGTTACGCGACGCCAAGGATAATTATTGGTCGCAGATCGTCGACATCCAGCATCAGGTCGCCGTTGCCTGGGTGCTTCACTCGGAGGGCAAGTACGACGAGGCTCTCAAGGCCATGAGTGCGGCAGCGGACGCCGAGGACCTGACCGAGAAGCATGTGGTCACGCCAGGTCCGATGGCGCCGGCGCGCGAGCTCTACGGCTCCATGCTGCTCGATCGCGGCATGGCCAAGGAGGCGCTTGTGGCATTCGAGGCCACCAAGGCCAAGGAGCCGAACCGCTTCCAGGGCTACGCCGGTGCAGCCAAGGCCGCCGACACGCTCGGTGACAAGGCGGCGGCGCGACAGAACTATCAGCAACTCATGGCGCTCGCGGCGAACGCCGACACCGAGCGGCGCGAGGTAGCGGCGGCAAAGACGTATCTCGCCAGCAACTAGAGCATGATCCGCAAAAGTGGGCACCGGTTTTCCGAAAAGATCATGCTCAAACAAAAAGATAGAGCCGGATGACGATTCGAAGAAAAGTCATCCTGCTCCAGCGACCAGAACGGTGGTGCAATGAAAAGGGTAGCTATCGCCGTCGCAGCAGCCTCGCTGGGATGCGTACTCGCGGCGGCGTTGGCGTGGTTCGGTCTGCCCCGGCACGCGGCGGCAACTGCGACCGCGCCGGTATGGACCGAGGTGGCCTGGCCCTTTCCCATCGATCAGTGGGGAAAGGGCAAAGCGTTCCGCTGCAAGGCGGCTGACTGCGGCGCCGAGGTGAGCCTCTATCTGCGTGCCAAGATCGGGTTCTGCAATTGCACGACCGGCGTCGCCGATGATGAAGATCTGGATCGCATGGGAGATCTTGTTCTCGTCGGCGACGTTGCGCCGCTCGGCGCCGGTCGTCCGGTCAACATTGCGTGGATGAAAGGCCGCAGCCGCGCCTACACGCTCAACGCGCGCAATCCGCCCGGCAAAACGGCGATATCGGTCGTCTTCAACGAACGCTGCGACATGATCGCCGCAACCGCTGTGCTCGGCGACGACCGGCCGGCGGCGACCGAGCGAAGCGTGATCGAGTTCCTCAACGGCGATAGGGTGATGCGCTGGGCCGAGGTCACGCTTGGCCTCTGATGTGAGTGCAGGCAAGACTGTCCAAACGGGATGGAGACGGCAAATGGACATTCGCGCCGCACTGAAGGAGCTGTGTGAAGCCTTCAACGCGCACGACCTCGATCGCATCATGGCGTGTTTTTCTGAGGATTGTGTGCTGGAGATGCCGAGGGGAAGCAGCCCGTGGGGCTCCCGTTTCGAGGGCAAACGGAATGTACGGGAAGCGCTGGCAACGCGCTTTGAAGGCTTGCCCGATGTCCATTACGGCAACGAAGCGCATTTTGTGGACGCGGCTGCCGACACCGGCATCTCAAAATGGACCCTCACGGGCACCACCCGCGAGGGCGCGCGAAAAGAGGTCCAGGGTTGTGACTTCTATACGTTCCGCGACGGCAAGGTGATCCGCAAGGACTCGTACTGGAAAATCGTGGATTGAGCGTACGGTTTGGGCACTTTCGGAGCAACGCGAACCGCCGTGGACCACTTTGAATTTGTCGGTTCACGCCTCGTTCACCTGCAATCTCCGAAGTGAGCCGCCGCGGATGCCCCGAAAGGGGTTCCCCTTCCCGTTATTTGGCAATGTGAGCAATTTTGACCAGCGAGTCGGTGTTGCGACGCGGCATGATGCTATCGTCACCCCACATCGGAAGATCAGGCAGATGACATGGGCTCGCGAGCTTGTGGAAAATAACGCCGTCGAAACCAAGCGCTACACGATGGCGGAGCTTTACGAACTGCGCCGGCTACTTATCAGGCACTCGCGCTCCATGCCGCCCGGGCCAGTCCGCAATGAGCACCGGCAGATTGCGGCTTCGATGCGCTCGCTCGCCTGCGACAAAAAGTGGCTGGCCGCCCATGCCGTGGATGGCCATAAGTAGGGCCGCCTCGGACGTAGTTAAATTCCGGACCGCTACGGCCAAAACGGCTAAGGTAGATGTCCTGCCGCGGGATCAAACCGGACATGGCTAACAACACCAATCAGATTGCCTTTGATCCCAAGGCGTTTCTCGCCGTCGTGGGCGAGGGCAAAACGATCCTTGAATTTCATAAGGATCAGGTCGTCTTCGCCCAGGGCGACGCGGCAGACACCGTCTTTTACATTCAAAGCGGACGGGTCAAGGTTGTTGTCATATCTGAGCAAGGCAAAGAGGCGGTGGTCGGGATTTTTGGAGCCGGCCAGTTCTTTGGCGAAGGCTGCATGAACGGCCATTCGGTGCGGATCGCGACCACGACCGCGATGGAAGACTGTCTGGTCACCACTATCACGAAGGCCGCAATGCTCGCGGCCCTTCACGATCAACCGAAGTTTTCCGAGATGTTCATGGCCTATCTGTTGACCCGCAACAGCCGCATTGAGGAAGACCTGATCGATCAGCTCTTCAACTCCAGCGAAAAGCGGTTGGCGCGCCTGCTGCTTCTGCTGGCGAATTTCGGCAAGGAAGGCAGTCCCCAGCCGATCATCCCAAATATCAGCCAGGAGACCCTGGCCGAGATGATCGGCACCACCCGGTCCCGGGTGAGCTTCTTCATGAACAAATTCCGCAAGCTCGGCTTCATCAGCTACAACGGAAAAATTGAGGTCAATAGTTCATTGTTGAATGCGGTCCTGTACGACAAACCCGAGATCAAGCGCGAGCCGTAACGATCGAGCGCGTCGCTTCAACGGCCCTCTTCACGCCCCTGAATACGTCACGACAAGTGCGGCAACTGCCAGAACGCAGCTCACGATGAGCACCAGGAGAACGGGTCTGCCCAAGAGACCACCTCTGGCCTCCACCGCTGTCTCGACTATTTGCTTTCCATCCTTATGCATTGAACTCTCCTGTGAGCGGACCAACCGCCGCCCCTCGCACAAGTTCCAGGACCTTTCGGAACGGTCAACGTTGCCGGATTTCTGGTCCCCATAGTTGGAAGTGAGCAAAAGAGAACAGCGCCGCCGCAGCGAATGTGATCGGCTTGAAGCCGAACGTCGCTGTCCGCAACGGCGACGTTTCCAAGCGTGGCCCCGGCGCGGACCAGCCCCCAAGCCCAAGCGCCGGGGTCATTCTGTCCAAGTTCACCACGTTCGACCGTGAACGTGAAACGACGTCGCGCCGCGATGCGGCCTCGTTGATTTCTGGTGATCGCAATGGCGATGTGATCGGCCGGCGCGCCGCGATGAGAGCGGCCCCAGCCAGGGGCTGGCTTCCTGCTGGGGCCGGTCTTTGAGAGCCGGGCGCAGCCGAATGGCGCACCCGTCCTATGCAAATGTCAGCACATCCCTGCCTTTGGCGCTGCTCAATTTTGACCACTATGCGAAACAGATATGCCGGGTCCTGATTGGGACGGCCCCGACGCGACGCTTGTGCATCGCCATTTTGGAAGGCCTCCAACTCATTAACTTTCGGAATGTGAGCAAAATGGAACAGACGGGGGGACCGGGGGAGTGCCAAGCTGGTTCCATCACCGGCCCGCTTCGGCATCTACCGGTGACTGAGAGTTCTGGAACGCTCCCGCCCAATTCAGGGAAGCATCATGACTTCATCCCAACAATTTCTGATCGCGATCGAGCGTCCGCGCTGTCTCCACTGCCAAACGCGGATGATGCTGGAGCGCGTTTGGCCGGGGCCGATCGGCTTCGAGCACCGGCTGTTCGAATGCCCTAAATGCGATCGCGTGCAGACAAGCGTCATTGTGTCGGATCCCTTGAAGTCGAAGGTGGTCGGATGGCTCGGGGGAGAACTCAGAACACCGAACTGAGGTAACGTCCATGCTCCAAAGACAAAGCCAGGGTCCACAATGCACGGCTTGTGGTTCTCCCATGAAGTTGACCGCTATCGAACCGAGCGATGCGGGCCAGGACCTGCGGACGTTTACTTGCCCGCATTGCAGGAGGGTTCAACAGCACATCATCGAAAGCGCGGTGACTGATGCATGGTTGGAACGTGGCGGATTGATAGCCTGATGTATCGGCGCCACGAGTGCATCGCCAAAGCGTCAACCTGTCGTGAGAACGCGCACGAGGATCCAACACGTCATGACTACTGGATCGACGAAGCAATCGTATGGCATCAACGCGCCATCGACGCCCGCCGCGAACACGTGGCCACTCACGAAGTTCATGATGGGCGCCTGATACCGAAGTAGCGCGTTTGATTGGCCACGATCCCTGCAATCGAGCATTGACCATGCAAAAGTTCTTTTTTGACATGAAAGACGGCGTCCCGATGAGAGACCGCATCGGCATCGAGTTCAACACCAATGCCGAAGCGATCAGGCACTGCAAGGAGATCGCGCAGGACTTCCGCGACAACAGCCTGCGGGACGATCAGGACCTTGAGATATTGGTTGTCAACGAAAGTGGAAAAGAGATTTATCGCGAGTTTGTTCACCGCGAACCGGAATAAAGGCGGCAGGGCCGATTGCCCTGCCCGCGTTAAATAGAGTGGTCCAATGATGATAGCTAACTCAACTCTCGAGTTCGAGCGCTTGCTGGGCAAGGCCGCGCTCGCATTGTGGCCGGACCTCCCTCGCGACGTGCAGGAGAACCTTTTCGAAACCGCTATGGCCGGGGACATTATCGTCGGAAAACATCTGGCGTCGTACCTGCACGACCACCATCCGAAAACGGCTCATCCCGCAACGCCGACACAGTTAGCATAGAGGGTGTCACGGGCCTCTGGACAGACATAACAGGCACGTTGGCCGGGAGCGTCGTATTTGATTTACTTACACCAACTCAAGGTGAGTATCGTATCCTCTGTTGCTATCGCACTAAGCGTGTTGGTGAATGCAACCTTATGCAGCGCCGAACCCAACGCCGCTGCGGGCAAGGCGTTTGCACAAGCCAACTGTTCGCATTGCCATTCCATCGATAAATTCACCCTGAGTGCCCTAGCCATTGCCCCGCCGTTTCGAACTCTCCACCTGCGGTATCCCGTCGAGTCGCTCGAAGAAGCGCTTGGCGAAGGGCTTTCCACCGGTCATGCGAATATGCCCGAGTTCAGGTTGGATCCCGGGCAAGTTGGCGATTTCATCAGCTTCCTTAAATCGCTTGAGCCTTAGCCAGTACAACGATCGGCGTTAGCGAGAACTCGCTGTCTGAACTCGAACGTGCGACCAGTGGCGATTTGACCCATCTCGGACATGGACTCTTCAGCTCGCTTTCCCGAGTCTGGTGCCCATATAGGAGTTATCATCGCGTCGTTGTTCGCCGCTATCGGTGACTGAGAGCCACGGCGCTCCCGCCATCATCATCGCGCACCTCGCCCAGGATTTGGGCGATCGCTGCATTGCTATGAGGAGGAAGTCTTGGCTTTCAAAGATATTCTCGTGACATTGACCAGCTATCCCGAGCCGTCTCCTTCATCGGTAGTCGACGATGCGGTTTCAATCGCTGCGGTCCTCGGCGCGCATCTCGCAGCGCTGTCCTGCGAAACGCACGTTCAGGTGCCCGGACATTTCCTTTCGGGCTCGTTCGCCAATCTTCCCGAGATCATTGCGGGTGAAGGCGCCAAGAGCCGGCACAATGCCCAGACCCTGCTCGCGGCATGCGACAAAGCCGCGGAAAGGGCTGGCGTTCCTCACGAAGCAATCCTTCAGAAATGTACCCCGACTGAGGTCCCGAACCTGCTTGTCGACTATGCCCGGCTGCACGATCTGACCATCATGCCAGTTATGGACTCGGACGATCAAATGTACGCGGAGGCGGTTATTTTTGGATCAGGTAAGCCTACCCTGGCCTTGCCGAAAATTCCCCGGTCACGTTCGTTCGAGCTTGGCACGATCGCTGTGGCTTGGGATTTCAGCCGAGCTGCCGCCCGCGCGATATCGGACGCTCTTCCGCTTCTTGAAAGAGCGAGAAAGGTCCATGTGGTCACAATTGTCGATGAAAAGGACATGGACACAAAGCATTCTGCTGAGCAACTTGCAAAGAACTTGGCTCGGCACGAAATCGATGTTGTGCTGGAAAGGATCGAAGCCAAGGGCAAGCCGATTGGCAGCGTCCTTGAATCGTATTCGCTGTCCCACGGGGTGGATTTGCTTGTGATGGGTGCTTATGGCCACTCGAGGCTAAGGCAGTTCATCCTCGGAGGCGCTACCAAGAGCCTGTTATCGCAGCCACCCGTGCCGATCCTCTTTTCGCACTAACGACGAACCCGTCAGCGCTATCATTGCTTGACCGCCACATTGAGCGATGATCGGAATACCCGACGTGACAGCTGCGCCCGGACGCACCGCCGCTACGAGGCCAAAGCTGCGATTCCGGCAGCAATCCGATTTCTGCCCGGTGTGGTTAGGCGCAACTTGCCATCGATATCGGCCATGTAGCCTAACGCGATCAGTCGGGCGCTGTGTTCGGCAGGGATGACCGCCGGACGGTCATTTACGGCGGTATGGCCAACCGCAAGCAGCGATGCGAATTCTTGATGGGTCAGCATTGTCGCCTCCAGGTCATGGTCTGAGTATGGCCTGCTTCGGCAACACCGCATGGTCAATTTAGCTCAGTCGGAAAAAATTGAATCCGAAAAAATTGAATCCGTCAGTCCCCATTTGAAGAGCGAAGTTCTAGCCCATGTCCGAGTCTGCCCCTGGGACCGAACCCGGGCACTTCACATCGCCGGGGACAACTTATGGATCGCAAAGAAGCCGCACATAAGCCTGACTGGAGGCAAAGCCTGTCGGGTGGAGGATTCGCCATGGCTTCCAGATTCGTAATCGGTGACAAGGTCCATCAAGCATTCAGCAACCACGCCGAGGGAACGGTCGTTGCGATATTCAAGGATCGGGCCGGTGGGCTCCGGTATGCGGTTGAAATGTTCGGCCACCGCACCATTCAGATCGCAAGCGAAGGCAGCTTGGTCGCCCGCGACGATTGAGTCGTCGAACTGACCCGGCTTTGGGACGGCTATATGTCGGCGGCCGCCCTGATCAATGTCGCTCTGTCTGGAAAATCAATCCGGCCTTTGTCAGGGGATTCCGGGAACCTTAGCCATAACGGTCTGTTGGTTTCGAGCAATCCGACCAGACTCCCTCTTCGACCTTCGGCTGGGCAGCGTGGACTACGGCCATAGAGTTATGGCGAGGTCGGGCGGAGAAATCCGGCAACCTTGGTAACCCGTACGCTGAATAGGTGCTGCAGCATCGTCCCCAGCCGATTCAAAATCCGTTGAGAAGCAGGAAAATACGAAGCTGCGCCTATTCTTGCAATCGAGTCTTGCAATCGAGGCACATGATGGAACACGTTTATCATATCGATGACGGTGTCTTCCGCCAGGTTGACGGACCGCAGGGCTGCGATGTCGTCGAGCAGAGTAAGCTCTGACCAGGGCGCGGTTTGGATAATTCAAACCCTGCCCTTGACGTCTTGAACAGAGCTGGCGGCGTCGGCCGGGAGGATTGAACAAGGCTTGCGAGGTCGACAGAGGCAACCATGAAAATCGCGCGTCCACCGCCGAGCTGTACCCATTTCCAAACCACGGAGCTGCCGTGCGCCACATGCGGCAAGCCGATGAAGCTGACCCTCATCGAACCAAGCAGCTCCCACATCGAACTGCGCACGTTCGAATGCGCGGGGTGCGACACAGGCGCCAGCTTTTTGATGGCTATTTAGGCGGCGTCACCTCGTGGCCACTTCAACCCGACGGGCAAATCACCAAAGCTCTGTCCCGCCCCGCTTAGTCGCGGATCATTGCGATCAGCTTGAAGTCCTTGTCGAGCTTGATGTCGTACTGCCCATCCCTGCATTTGGCGTCATCGACTTCAAAGTAGCTGCTGGCCTCGGTTTCCTTTTCCATCTTGCCACCCGTGCAGCCAAGGCCTTCCAGGACAGCCTTGATCTTCTCGGCCTCGGCCGGTGTCACGGGGGTATCAGCAAGCGCGAAAGTGCTGCTTGCAAGCGCAGCAGCGAACGCCGTCAAGAAGAGCTTCTTCATCGGTGCATTCTCTCCAATTGAGCAAACGAAACCAGCCTGCCCCAGGTTTGTTCCAACAATCGTAGGGCGTCAGGAGGAACCCACATGCGCGCCCGGGAGCTCGCTTCACGGCGCACGCTCGGCCGCTCGCCACAAACAACGGTATTGAGGACGCTGCCTGCGTGTTATCGTCCAAAAAAACGAGCCTGAAAGGGAGCAAGTTAATGCGCGGACGGCGTGTAGTGATGGATTCGCTGGTGTCGAACGGCGTGAGCCACATCTTCGGCAATCCCGGGACGACAGAAACGCCGTTGCTGGACAGTCTGATGAGCTATCCGCAGATCGAATATGTCATGACCCTCCATGAGGGCGTGGCGGTCGGCGCGGCGAGTTTCCATGCGCAGGCCACCGGCCGCGCGGCTGTGGCCAATCTCCACGTCGCGCCGGGGCTCGGCAATGCCATCGGCGCGATCTACGGCGCGCTCAAGGCCAATTCGCCGCTTGTCGTGACCGCCGGCCAGCAGGATACGCGCATGCGGCTGGCCAACCCGGTGCTGGGCCACGACCTCGTCGCCATGGCGGCGCCGGTCACCAAATGGAGCGTGCAGGTGGAGCGTGCGGATGAGCTCGCGCCCGTGCTGCGGCGCGCTTTCAAGGTCGCGACCGATGCGCCCAGGGGACCCGTCTTCGTCTCGCTTCCGATCGACGTGCTGGAGCAGGAAACCAATGTCGGGGCGATCGCGTCAGATAAATTGTGGCGTTCGCCACAACCGGACCCCGCCGGGATCGAGGAATTGGCCTCGCTTCTTCTGAAATCGCAGCGCCCCGCGATCGTCGCCGGCGATGACGTCGCCCGATCAGGGGCCTCTCAAGCGCTCGTCGCGCTGGCGGAGGCGATCGGCGCGCCGGTGTGGTTCGAAGGGTTGCGCGCCCATGCGCCGTTTCCGACCAGCCATCCGAGTTATCGCCAATCGCTCCCGGCCGACGCCGCGCAGGTTCGTAAAGCCTTGTCGGATGCCGATCTCGTCTTGCTGCTGGGCGGGCCGTTCTTCGAGGACATCTGGTATGCGGAAGGCAGCCATTTCCCCGACGGCGCCGTCGTTGTCCAGATCGAGGAATCGCCCGAGCGTCTGGCGTTCAATCACCGCCTCGACAGCGGCATCGTCGGCGACATGGCGGCCAGCATCGCCTCACTGGCTGACATCATAAGCAGCCAGCAAAGCGCCGCATTCAGGCTCGCCGCAGAGCGCCGCAATCAGGCGTTGGCCGAGTCGAGCGCCCGCGACCGGGAGGCGTACCGGGCGCGGCTGGAGAAAGCCTGGAACCGCGAGCCAAGCTCGATGGCGCGGGTGACGGCCGAGCTTCGGCGGGGGCTGCCTGACAATGTCGTCATCGTGGACGAAAGCATCACCGCCAGTCTCGACCTGGCGCGGTCGTTCGATTATCGCGGCTTCGGTGATTATTTCGGCGGGCGCGGCGGCGGCATCGGTCAGGGATTTTCCGGCGCGATCGGGGTGAAGGTCGCGATGCCGGATCGCCCGGTGGTCGCCGTCTCCGGCGACGGCTCGGCGATGTACAGCATTCAGGCGCTGTGGACCGCAGCCCACCACAAGCTTGCGATCGTGTTCGTCATTCTTTCAAACCGGGAGTATCGCATCCTCAAGCATAACGTGGACGTCTGGCGACAGAACTTCGAGGCGGGAACGCAGCATCCCTATCAGCAGATGGACCTGACGGGACCGGATCTCGATTTTGTGCATCTGGCGGCCGGCATGGGCGTCGAAGGCACACGGGTCGAAAAGGCCGGCGACATTGCCGCGGTCATGGAGCGAGCCATTGCGGGAAATCGTCCCTATCTTGTCGAGATCGCCATCGAAGGAAAGCGCTAGCGCACGGCCGGCGGCTTCTGCACCGTCGGTGCGGCGGCAGCCAGAATGTCCGCGCGCACACCGGTCCGCGGCGGATAGATCCGCTGCCGATTGATAATCTGCTTGGTCGCCTTGGCAGCCGCGCCGGAGGCGTGCAGCTGGCGATCCCATCCGACGGTGTGCAGCGCGCCCCAGGCTCCGAGGTCCAGCACGGTGACATACCAATCGATGTCAAGCGGAAGCATCGGCTGCCCAAGCAAATCGGCGACAACGTTGTTTCCGGCAAAGCGGCCCATCGGCCTCGCGAACTGGCAGGACATCACGGTGGCATGTTCGCCGTCCACGACGCAGGAAGCCACGTCGCCGGCGGCAAAGATGTTTGTCGCACCGGTGAGGCGCATGAACTGATCCACGTGGAGGCGGCCGAGCCGATCCCGCTCGACATCAATTGTTTGCGCCACCGGGCTTGCCCGCATCCCGCCGCACCACACCACCGTCCGCGTCGGGATGACTTCGCCGGAGCTCAGCGTGACGGTATTCGCATCGATCGCCGTGACTCTAACGTTGAGCCGCGTTTCCACACCCAGCGCCGCCAGCGCTTCACCGACGATCGGGCGCGCTTGTTCTCCGAGTGTCACGCCAACAACGGGGTTGGGATCAACAAGAATAATGCGTCGCTCGCCGGTGAGGCCTGCCTTTTCAAGCTTGCCCGGCATCTCGGTCGCGACTTCGATGCCGGTAAAACCCGCGCCGACGACGACCACCGTGGCGCAGCCTCCGGCATCCGCCTGCCCGCCCAATGCGGCAAGGTGCGCCTCGAGCCGGACGGCCGCCGCATAACTGTCCACGTCGAAGCCACAGGCCGCCAGCCCCGGTATCGCGGGGCGCGCGAGCTGGCTGCCGAGCGTCAGCACCAGCCGATCGTAGGCGATGACCTCGCTGCCGCCATTCGTGGTGACGCTCACGCGCTGCTTGACGGGATCGACCGCCCTCACCTCGGCAACCCTGTGATCGACGCCGACCGGGTCGAGCAGTTCGGCGAGCGGTATCGCCGCCTCGCCGATGTCGACCTCGTAATTGCGAACCCTGATGTTGTGGTAGGGGTTGCGGTCGACGACCAGTATCTCGACATCCGCCGCCGCCGCGCCGATCTCGTCGCGCTTGCGTGCAGCACCCAGGGCGGCCCAGAGCCCCGCAAAACCAGCACCAAGGACAACAATGCGCGGCATCTGGTTTTCCCGAACGTTCGGCTTGAGCTAATCGTGTGAGAGAAGCGGAATCAAGTGTGTTGGGCCAAATCCCGTCAGTTTGGCGACTCCGCTTGCTACTCATTCCCGTTTGATGTTGGCCGCCAAAACCACCTTCCTCCATTTCTTGACCTAGTCCGAGATTAGTTTGGCGAATCGGCGGGGGATCCGCCAAGAGCCGTGCCGCCCAGACTGGCAAGCTTCACCTGCAAATCCAAATTGGCTTGAGTGATACCTGATTGAGGCAGCAGCCGATTACCGCATGCTGAGGCTGGGCTACGCGGTTTTGACTTCCGCGTACCGCGGCAAACTGGTAAGATTTAGGTCGAACCTGCTCACGGAATGCGACGAAGCCGATCACGCCACTTTATGTGAAGTGATGCGCAATGGTTCCGAAAACCCAATACGCAAAGAGCGGTGATGTTCGCATCGCCTATCAGGTCGTCGGCGAAGGGCCGTTCGACCTCGTGTTCGTTCCTGGTTTCATTTCGAACCTCGACGTCGCCTGGGAGGAGCCATATCGGGCGCGGGTTTGGACCCGCTTGGCGGCCTTCGCCCGCCTGATCATGTTCGACAAGCGCGGCACCGGGCTTTCCGACAGAACAGTTGGTGTGCCAACCCTCGAAGAGCGCATGGACGATGTTCGAGCGGTCATGGATGCCGCGGGCTCGCAACAGGCTGCCCTGTTCGGCATCTCCGAAGGTGGCGCGATGTCAGTCTTGTTCGCGGCAACCTACCCAGAGCGTACCCGAGCGTTGGTCCTGTACGGCACCTATGGCCACTTCCTCTCGTGGGTTATACCCCCGGACATGATAGATGCCGCCCTGGCTCGCTTGGAGAAAAATTGGGGCACCGGCGAGAGCCTCCGTTTATTCGCTCCCAGTGTGGCATCAGACGAGACGTTCAAGCTGTCATGGGCGCGTTTTGAACGCCTGGGTGCAAGCCCCTCCGCAGTTGTCGCGCTTATGCGAATGAACAGTGAAATCGATGTTCGTCCAATCCTTCCGTCGATCCGGGTGCCGACGTTCATTATTCATCGACAAGGGGACGTTCGCGTCAACGTTGAAGCGGGGCGGTTCATGGCCCGGCAAATCCCAAACGCGAAATATCTCGAGCTGCCCGGCAGCGATCACATGTTGTGGACCGGCGCAACAGAACGGATATTGGATGAGGTTGAAGAGTTTCTGACAGGCTCGCGATCCGCAATCGAATCTGATCGCGTGCTCGCGACGGTTCTGTTCACTGACATTGTGAACTCAACCAAGCGTGCCGAGACGATCGGAGATCGTGCATGGCATGATGTGCTGGATCGGCACAACGCGCTCGTGCGGCGGGAGATTTCGCGACATCGAGGGCATGAGGTGAGAACAATGGGAGACGGCTTCCTGGCAACCTTTGACGGGCCGGCTCGGTCAATCCGGTGCGCTCTGGCGATCAATGAAGGCGTTGAAGCTCTTGGACTGCAGGTAAGGGCCGGCCTTCACACCGGCGAGGTCGAAATGGCCGATGACGATCTGAGCGGAATTGCGGTCCACATTGCATCGCGTGTCGCGACGATGGCAAAGCCCGGGCAAGTTCTGGTGTCGAATACAGTCCGTGATCTTGTCGCAGGATCAAACATCAGGTTTCATGACGAAGGTAGTCATTCCCTAAAAGGCCTCACAGAAACGGTCAGATTGTTCGCGGCCGAACGTTAGTAGTGCAAAGCGGTTGCGGCTATATCGAAGACTTTACCCGGGCGCGCCATTCATTCCGTGCCAACCGCACCGCAACCATTCTCAACGGAATAGCCGCTCAACAACCGCATGCGCGAGGAAGTTCCGGGAACCTTAGCCATTACGGCCTGTTGGTTTCGAGCAATCAGACCAGATTCCCGCTTCGACATTTCGGCTGGGCAGCGTGGACTACGGCCATGGAGTTATGGCGAGGTCGGGCGGAGAAATCCGGCAACCTTGGTAACCCGCACGCTGAATAGATGCTGCAGCATCGTCCCCAGCCGATTCAAAATCCGTTGAGCAGCAGGAAAATCCGAAGCTGCGGCCTACTCTCGCAATCGAGGCACATGATGCAACACGCTTATCATATCGACGACGATGTCTTCCGCCAGGTTGACGGACCGCAGGGCCGCGATGTCGTCGAGCAGAGCAATGTCTATACGATCCTCGCACTGCTGCCCGTGGAGGCCGACGGGCGCCTTCGATATCGCGTCAAGAGCAAGGAAGAGAATTTTGAGCGGATCGTGACCGAAGAAGCGCTAAGTCGCTTGAGCTAGCGGCCTGCCGTCCCGTGCAATACAGAGCCCACATTCTTTGAGTATTGGCAGCGGCATCGACATCGCTTTCGCATCGACCGCAGCTTCAGAAAACGATAGCGCGACACTCCAAGTCTGATCAGGCATTGAAAATGCTGGCGGCACTTTCGACCGGTCTATGCCTTTCGGCTTACGGCGTTGCGAAAAGACGATCGGGTCTCGCCAATTCGACCGGGGCAACGCTCTCGCTCGCCGTGCTTGGGTTCAGAATTCGCGACCTGAACTCATAATCGCAAGGCCCACCAACTATCCCGTTCAACGCAGCCCGAGAAAGCTGGCGACGACGAGAATGACGACGATGACGCCGATGATATAGAAAATGTTCATGGTGTACTCCTATTGAAGCACGCGCGATTTCAGCATGAAAGCGCGGCGCTCCAACAAGGAACGTTCCTGTCTGCAAGTAGGTTCCAACGGCCAGGGAAGCTATTCGGCGACGAGGTGGTCAATTTTATACAGGCAGACGACGTCAATGAGCAGCGCGCATCAAAAGCGACCGAGATGACAGGGCTGCAGCGAAGACGCCGACCCGTCCTTGTTCAATGCTTGGTTTCGAGCCGATCAACCTGACCGGTACACGTCCGCGCCATCTGCAGCAGATACGGCTTGAGCGCCGGGCCAACTCTCACGCGATGCCCGACTTGGGTCCGGAATGCGCAGCAAAGCGGACGTCCGTAGACCATCCTGAATTCTTGGATTCACGCCCTAACTCACCTACGCGCTCCGCGAACTGAGTCGCCTCGTACGCAATAGCGATCTCGATACGGCGGCTGCGACAAAGTAACCCGACGGGCAAATCAGTTCTGGTTTTCGGAAATCATGTCAAGCCCTAAATTTCCGAAAATCAAAAATATTCGCCTTTCCTTCGATCCAAATCACCGGCACATTCCCACCCATCCCGTCCCACTCAGAGGGGCGTTGGCCATCGTCACAACGAGGGGCGGGTCGCGGTGGACGCATGGTTCACGTCTGACGACGGCGTGGATTAAGCGTACGGCAAAACCGTGTGGTCCTAGCGCCCGTTGCAGGCGTCAAGCTGTCGGAGAGGCGTGAGCGGAAACGGCAGTGACGGAGTCAACCAAGAACTCGTCTCCGGGGAGAGCACGGCATAAGCCGTAAAGCCATTGCGCAGGGAATGTCGGATGTTCTCCGCTGCCCTGTATGCTCATGTGCAGCATTTTTTGTGCTAACCGCACATGAGACCGCGGGTGCAGCGCGCATCCGGCATTCCCTGCGCCCTCTGATTCCTCGGAGGGTCGAACGGACGCAAACGCGCCGCGAGAACGCGGATTCACATCCTCCGCTGTTCGACATGTAAGTCCGAATCGCCAAGGGCGCCCGGTCAATCGGGCTCGACCTGCCGGGCCCCGTATTCCAGCCGGGACCACGGCGAGCCGGCTTGCCGAGCGAAGGGAGACACTATGAACAACGGACAATATGACAGAACGGCATTCTGTTCGCCCAAGCCCTTGACCAACGGCGGATTCATCGGTTGAGATGCAACCATGTTCCGGGGCAAATCCATCCTGCTGATCCTTGCGCTCACGGCGCCGTCGCTGGCGTCGGCGCAGACCATCAGCTTTGGCGAGGGGGCCGCCATTCTTGGCAAGAGCTGCGCCCCCGACATCACCGCCAATTGCCGCGGCGTCAACATCGACTCCACCCGCCTGAAGGAGTGTCTCTATCGCAACCAGGACGTGATGTCGGCGGCGTGCAAGACCGATTATCCCCGGGCGTTCGATGCGATCCAGAAACGCATCGCGGCGCGCGCCACCGTCGGGCGGGAGTGCGAGTTCGAAGTGGTCAAGAAGTGCGGCGGCAAGGGACGCGAGGTGTTCAAGTCCCTGGCTTGCCTGCTGGCGTTGCCGACCGTGAGCGCGCGATGCACCAAGTCCATCGCCGATGTCGGCTACCGGGCGCAGGACGACGTCGCAACCAAGCTCAGCGGGCTGGAAACACCGCTGGAGCTGGATATCCCCGCGCTGCGCCAGCAAGTCCTCGAGCGCTCGAAGCAACGGGGCAAGAACGAGCCGCCGCCGAACAAGCGGCCGCCGATCGCGCCCGAACTGAGCAAGCTGCCGAGCTTCAATGTCGACATCCAGTTCGACACCGACACCCCGATCGTGCGGCCGGAATCCTATCAGACCATCGGACGGCTGGCCGATACGCTGGTCAACTCCGCACTGCTGAACTACACGTTCCTGATCGTCGGCCATGTCGAATCGACCGGCAGGCGCGACCACAACGTCTTCCTCAGCCAGCGCCGCGCCGACGCGATCCGCGACATCCTGGTCAACACCTTCAAGATATCGGCGAAGCGGCTGCAGTCGGTCGGACTGGGCGAGGAGCAACTGCTCGATCCCGCCCGTCCCAATGGACCCGTCAATGCGCAGACGCAGATCATGACGCTGGCGAAGGTGCCCGAGCAGGCCGAGCCGGCCGCGGCGGCAAAAGGCGCGGCTGCGAAAAAACCGGCCAAGAAAAAGCAGTAGCAAGAGATTATAATTCCATTCGCCGATTGCGAAGCGGCCCGCGCATTCCTATCTGAAAGTTCCCGCTGCCCCCGCCCGCGCTAACGCGGCCGCAGCGCTGCGCCATCTCAGTTGCCACAATTTCAGATCAGACTGCGACCATGCTCTCCATGTCCCCGATCATTTCCGTCGCCAACCTGTCCAAGACCTATGGTTCGGGTTTCAAGGCGCTGAACGGCATCAATCTGGATATCCGCCGCGGCGAGATTTTCGCGCTGCTGGGACCGAACGGCGCCGGCAAGACCACGCTGATCAGCATCATCTGCGGCATCGCGAACTTGAGCGAAGGCCGCGTCACCGTCGACGGCCACGACATCAACAAGGATTACCGCGCCGCACGCTCGCTGATCGGGCTGGTGCCGCAGGAACTGCACACCGACGCCTTCGAATCGGTGTGGGCGACCGTGAGCTTCAGCCGCGGCCTGTTCGGCAAGCCGAAGAACCCCGCCCATATCGAGAAGGTGCTCAAAGACCTGTCGCTGTGGGACAAGAAGGATTCCAAGATCGTCACGCTGTCCGGCGGCATGAAGCGCCGCGTCATGATCGCAAAGGCGCTGTCGCACGAGCCGCAGATCCTGTTCCTCGACGAGCCGACCGCGGGCGTCGACGTCGAACTGCGCAAGGGCATGTGGGAAGTGGTGCGCACCCTGCAGGCCTCCGGCGTCACCATCATCCTGACCACGCATTATATCGAAGAGGCCGAGGAGATGGCCGACCGCATCGGCGTCATCAACAAGGGCGAGATCATCCTGGTCGAGGACAAGGCCGGGCTGATGCAAAAACTCGGCAAGAAGCATCTCAAGCTGTATCTGCAGAGCAAGGTCGAGGCGATCCCTGAGGCGCTTGTCGCCTACAATCTCGAACTGTCCGAGGACGGCCGCGCGGTGACCTATAATTACGACACCAAGGGCGACCGCACCGGCATCACCAGCCTGCTCAGCGACCTCCGTAACGCCGGCATCCGCATCTCCGACCTCGACACCACGCAATCGTCGCTCGAAGACATCTTCGTCAGCCTGGTGAGGGCACCATGAACTGGCGAGCCGTTCAAGCCATCTATCTGTTCGAAATGGCGCGCACCTGGCGCACGCTGCTGCAGAGCATCGTCTCACCGGTCGTTTCCACCTCGCTGTATTTCGTGGTGTTCGGCGCCGCGATCGGCTCGCGCATCACCGAGGTCGACGGCGTCAGCTACGGCACCTTCATCGTGCCGGGACTGGTGATGCTGTCGGTCTTGACACAGAGCATCGCCAACGCTTCGTTCGGCATCTACTTTCCGAAATTCGTCGGCACGATCTATGAACTGCTGTCGGCGCCGGTGTCGTATTTCGAGATCGTGCTGGGTTACGTCGGCGCCGCCGCCACCAAATCGATCATCCTCGGCCTGATCATCCTCGCCACCGCCGCCCTGTTCGTGCCGCTGCACATCATGCATCCCTGGTGGATGCTGACCTTCCTGGTGCTGACGGCGGTGACCTTCAGCCTGTTCGGCTTCATCATCGGCATCTGGGCCGACGGTTTCGAGAAGCTGCAGATGATCCCGATGCTGGTGGTGACGCCGCTGACCTTCCTCGGCGGCAGCTTCTATTCGGTGAACATGCTGCCGTCGGGCTGGCGCACCATCACGCTGCTCAATCCGGTGGTCTATCTGATCTCCGGCTTCCGCTGGAGTTTCTACGAAATCGCCGACGTCAGCGTCGCCCTGAGCCTCGGCATGACGCTCGGCTTCCTCGCGGTGTGCATGGTGATGGTGTGGTGGATCTTCAGGACGGGGTATCGGCTCAAGAATTGACGGACTCCCCCGCCCGCTCGCGAAAAAGTCAGCACTATCAGCGTGATTCAGCCCCCTCTCCGCCTTGTTTGCGCCGTGGGGCGCATTAACGATGGGTCCGCAGGCCGCTGGAACGGCGACCGGATTCCGGGCATATTGGATGCCGGGGGACGGAGAGCCGCTTCGCTTGCATTCATGGCGCTGCGGTAAAACGGCCTGGAGGCCAAAGTGAAATTGCGTTCCTTCCTCGTTGCCGTCACCGGCCTGATGTTGTTCATGACCAGCGCCGCGCAGGCCAAAGTCGCCATCACCGTCGACAAGGATAGCCAGCAGATGACCGTCGCCGTCGACGGCGTCGAGCGCTATCGCTGGCCGGTGTCGAGCGGCCTTCCCTCCTATGAAACGCCGAACGGCAGCTTCCGCGCCTTCCGCATGGAAGCGGATCACTATTCCAAGGAATTTGACGAAGCGCCGATGCCGCATTCGATCTTCTTCACGAAGGTCGGCCACGCCATTCACGGCACCGATTCCGTCAACCGGCTCGGCTCTCCGGCTTCGCATGGCTGCGTGCGGCTGTCGCGCGACAACGCCGCGAAGCTCTATGCGCTGGTGCAGGAGCAAGGCGTGCTCAACACCACGGTGACGCTGACCGGCTCATCCCAGGTCGCCTTGGCGCGCAATCCGCGGCCGCGCACCAACGCCGTCGCACGCCGTGCTCCGGCGCAGCAATATGAGCAGCAATCCAACGCCGCTGGTGATCCCGTCGTGATCACGCCGCAGCCCGGCATGGCGCCGCAGGGTCGCGCCGAGGACGGCTACATCTATCCGGCCGACGGCAGTTCCAGCGAGGCGCGTTATCCGGCGCCGCGCGATCGCCGCCTCTACGGCGCCCAGGCCTATCCGCAGCCGCAGCCGCAATATTATGACAACCGCGGCTACGCGCCGGCGCCGCAGGGCTATTACCAGCCGCAGCCGCAGCCATATTACCAGCGGCGCGGGCTGTTCACCTATCAGGATTGATCGAGACTTGCGGTTGCAACGGTGGCCGCGACGCCTGCCATGTGTCGTGAAGCAGCATCCCGCTGGCCATCGCCACGACGAACACAATCACGCCCGGCGACAGCGTCGCCAGGCTCTCCAGCGCCGGTCCCGGGCACAATCCGACGAGACCCCATCCTACTCCGAACATTCCTGCGCCCAGCACCAGCGGCGCATCGATGTCGGATTTGCGCGGCCAGAAATACTGCCCGGCCAGCACCGGCCGCGCGCGCTGCCTTGCCAGCATGAAGCCGGGAGTGGCGACAGCCAATGCCGCCGCCATCACCACGGCGAGGCTCGGATCCCACGCGCCAAAGATATCGAGGAATGCGAGCACTTTGGTCGGCTGCACCATTCCCGAGACGAGCAGGCCGGTTCCGAAGATCAGGCCACACAACAACGGCGCGATGATCCGCGATATGATTTCCATGGCTCAGCCTCCCAACATGTGGCGGGTGACGGCCACGGTGATAACCGCCGTCACCATAAAGACGATGGTCGCCGCGATCGAGCGCACCGACAGCCGTCCAATCCCGCAAATGCCGTGACCGGAGGTGCAGCCGCCGCCGAGCCGCGTGCCGAAACCGACCAATAGCCCCGCCGCCACGATGACGGCCCAGTTCGCCGGCAGCTTGGGTGTCGCCATGCCGTAGCCGATCCATCCGGCGATAACGGGAACCAGCATCAGCCCAGCGATGAAGGCGATGCGCCAGGCCTTGTCTTCGCTCCTGATATTCAGGAGCCCCGCAAAGATGCCACTGATGCCGGCGATCCGGCCGGTCAGCAGCATCAGCAGCACGGCGGAAAGGCCGATCAGCGCTCCGCCGATCGCGGCCGACACGGGAGTGAAATTGGCCATGGCGAAATTCCGTTCGTTTGGAAAGCGCGCCGAACCATAAACCTGCAA
Organism: Bradyrhizobium sp. AUGA SZCCT0182; assembly: GCF_018130185.1. Taxonomy (NCBI): domain Bacteria; kingdom Pseudomonadati; phylum Pseudomonadota; class Alphaproteobacteria; order Hyphomicrobiales; family Nitrobacteraceae; genus Bradyrhizobium; species Bradyrhizobium sp. AUGA SZCCT0182. Next base: position 169,896 of record NZ_JAFCLY010000011.1, read on the forward strand.
CGAATTATCGCAATGGGCCTATTGGTCGCCGTCGCGCATCCGGCGCCAAACGGCCCCCAGCACGTTGGAGTAATCGTCGGTCCAGACCCGCTGGTGGTCTTCGGCCTCGGTCTCGGCCCATTTGTCCGATGACGCGAGCGCGCCAACATCCGCCTCGTGCCGCGCCGACACCACCACCGAGGTCGAGAAGATGTACTCACTTTCGCGGCCGGAATCCTCGCTGTAGACCCAACTCTTCATGTCGTTGGCGTCGGCAATGCCGACGACGACGCTGGACAGCTCCAGATGCCGGTTGGAAACGTGCATCGCGACCACACCCTGCGGCGCGAGCTTTTCCTTGTAGATCTCCATCGCCTCTTCGGTCGCCAGATGAATCGGAATTGCATCCGACGAATAGGCGTCGACGATGATCAGGTCGTAGACACCGTTCGGTTCGCGCGCGAAGGTCAGCCGCGCATCGCCGATCACCGGCTTCAGGTCCGGCTCGCACTTGCTGATATAGGTGAAATATTTCGGATCGCGCGCGGTATCGACCATCGTCTGGTCGATCTCGAAGAACTTCCAGTCCTCGCCCGGCAACGAGGCGCAGGTCAGCGTGCCCGAGCCAAGCCCGATCACCGCAACCCGCAGCGCGGCCCCTTTCCGCTCCCGCACCGCCGTGATCGCCTGCCCGATGCCGCCATCCTTGTGGTAGTAGGTGATCGGCTCGGGCCGGCCGATCACTGGCGTGCCGTCATCGTTCTTGAATTTTTCGGCGCCGTGGATCGTGGTGCCGTGCATCAGCACATGATACTGGCCGTTCGACGTCACCACGATCTTGTGGACGCCGAAGAAGCTGCGCACGGTCTCCACCCGCCCGTCGTCAGAGGGGTAAGCCCGCAGCAGCACCAGCGCCACCACCACGGTTGCAAAGATCTTCCAGCGGCTGGCGTTCAGCCCAAGTGCCAGCAATGCCGAGAGCACGCCGACCGCGCCGATCATCCAGACGCGGTGATCGTCGAGCCAGTGCATGACCTTGCCTGGTGACCAGGACGGTGCGATCAGCACCACCGCCAGCACGGCGAGGAACGGCCAGTACCAATCGCTCCAGCGCGGCAACCGTTCGTTACCCGTCGGCCGGCACAGTGCCGCCAGCGCCAGCAGGATCGGGTATTCGGCGATCCAGGAAAAGGTGAAGGGGGCGATCAGGCCCGCGAAGAGGCCGCCGACCATACCGCCGAACGACAGCGCGACATAGAAGCCGGTGAGATACTTGGCGGCCGGCCGCGTCCGCGCCAGTTCGCCATGGCAGGCCATCGCGATGACGAAGAAACACAATTGGTGCCCGCCGAGCGTCAGCAGCAAATTCTGCTCGCCGCCGAAGGCCAGCAGCACGACGACGCCGGCGATCGCCAGCGGCTGCGCCAGCAACATCCATTTGTGCGGCAGCAGCGGCCGCGACTGGAACACCAGCACCCAGGTCAACAGATACAGCGACAGCGGCAGCACCCATAACAGAGGAGCCGCGGCGACGTCGGTGGAGATATGCGCTGTCACCGCGATCAGCAGACCCGACGGCACGGCTGCGAGGAAAATCCAGCGCGCGCGCGTCATCCATGACGGCGCCGGCGCATCCGCATCGTCGGCAGGCATGTTCAGGTCAGCCGCATTGGCCGGCGAACGCAGCAGCAATATTGCGCAGCTCGCGATCAGCACGATCAGCAGGCCATAGCCGCCGGTCCAGATCAGGTTTTGCGCGCGGAGCGTAAACATCGGCTCCAGCAGCACCGGATAGGACAACAGCGCCAGGAAACTGCCGATGTTCGAGGACGCATAGAGAAAGTAGGGATCGGGCCCGCTGGGATGGCCGGTGCGGACGAACCAGGCCTGCAGCAGCGGGTTGTTGGCGGCGAGCGCAAAGAACGGCAGCCCGATCGATACCGCAAACAGACCCAGTAGCCAGATCGCATAGCCGGAATTCGGCGGCTCGCCCCAGCCGTTCGAGATCGACAGCGGCAGGGTCAGCATGGCAACGACGAGCAGCACCAGATGCACGGCCACAGGGACGGCGCGGTTGCGGAGCTGCATCAGAAAATGCGCATAGGCATAGCCGCCCAGCAGCAGCGACTGAAAGAACACCATCGCCACCGACCACACCGCCGGCGAGCCGCCGAGCCGCGGCAGCACCATCTTGGTGAACAGCGGCTGCACCGAGAACAGCAGCAGCGCGCTGACGAAGATCGCCGCGGTGTAGACCACCAGAACCATCCGGTTCCGGGAATCGGACGACAGGTCCGTGGCGGCGGACGGTTCAGAAAGGCTCATGAGAGCTCCGGCATGGACCCGGCGGGCGCCGGAGGGCGGAATTCCGGCATGGAAGCGCCAGAGACGTTTAATGGAGCATATGGCAACAAGGCTAGCAAGGAACCGCAAAATGGTGGATTGAGGGGACGCCGGGGCGGCGCAACGGCACGGCTTAGTCAAACTTTCTTGAAGCGCACATGAACGAAACGGACGTCGTCATCATCGGTGCGGGGCATAACGGCCTCACCTGCGCGGCCTATCTCGCGATGGCCGGCCTGCGCGTGAAGCTGGTCGAGCGCCGCAAGGTGGTCGGCGGCGCCGCCGTAACCGAGGAATTCCACCCGGGATTCCGCAATTCGGTGGCCGCCTACACCGTCAGCCTGCTCAACCCGCAGATCATCGCCGATTTGAAGCTGGCCGAGCACGGCCTGCGCATCGTTGAACGCCGCGCGCAGAATTTCCTGCCCGCGCCCGATGGCAGCTATCTCCTCACCGGCGAGGGCCGCACCCGGGATTCAGTCACCAGATTGAGCCCACGCGACGCCGATCGCATCGATGCGTTCGCACACGAGCTGGAGGGCATTGCGGATGTATTGCGGCAACTGGTGCTACGCGCCCCGCCGAACATCGTCGAAGGCTTCAGCCTCGGCGCCATCCGCGAGACTTTCAACGCGCTCGGCACCGCCAGTATCCTGAAAAAGCTGTCGCTGGAACAGCAGCGCAGCCTGCTCGATCTGTTCACACGCTCGGCCGGCGAGATGTTGGACGAGCGCTTCGGGAGCGACCTGGTAAAAGCGCTGTTCGGCTTCGACGCCATCGTCGGCAATTACGCCAGCCCCTACGCGGCAGGCTCGGCTTACGTGATGCTGCACCATGCGTTCGGCGAGGTGAACGGCAAAAAGGGCGTGTGGGGCCACGCCATCGGCGGCATGGGCGCGATCACGCAGGCGATGGCGCGCGCGGCGCGCGGCCATGGCGCCGACATCGAACTCGATGCCGGCGTGCGCGAGGTGATTGTCGAAGGCGGCCGCGCGGTTGGTGTCATCCTCGACAATGGAAAGACCGTGCGCGCGAAATACGTCGTCTCCGGCGTCAATCCGAAATTGCTCTACACGCGGCTGGTGCCACGAGAAGCGCTGGCGCCGGAATTCCTCGCTCGCATCACCCACTGGCGCAACGGCTCCGGCACCTTCCGGATGAATGTGGCGCTGACCGCCCTGCCCTCGTTCACGGCGCTGCCGGGCGAAGGCGATCATCTCACGGCCGGGATCATCCTCGCCCCCAGTCTCGATTACATGGACCGCGCCTGGCAGGACGCCCGCGAGCGGGGCTGGAGCCGCGAGCCGGTGGTCGAGTTGTTGATCCCCTCGACGCTCGATGATTCGCTCTGCCCACCCGGCCAGCATGTCGCGAGCCTGTTCTGCCAACACGTCGCGCCGCAATTGCCGGACGGAAAATCGTGGGACGACCATCGCGAGGAAGTGGCCGACCTGATGATCGCGACGGTGGACAAATATGCGCCGGGCTTTGCGGGAAGCGTCGTCGGCCGACAGGTGCTGTCGCCGCTCGATCTGGAGCGCCAGTTCGGTCTGCTCGGTGGCGACATCTTTCACGGCGCGCTGACGCTGAACCAGTTGTTCTCGGCGCGGCCGATGCTGGGCCATGCCGATTACCGCGGGCCGCTGAAGGGCCTTTACCATTGCGGCTCGGGCGCCCATCCCGGCGGCGGCGTCACCGGCGCCCCCGGCCACAACGCCGCCAAGGCGATCCTGGGCGATCACCGCGCGCTGTTTGGTTGAGGGGCGCAACACCGTTGCCGGTGCCGCGCCCTGCTCGGTGGCTAGATGGCGTCGTAGGCTTCGGTCGGAAGCACCCGCGCGGTCTGCATCATCGCCAGCGGCGAGATCGTCTCCATCGCGGACTGCTGGCGCTCTTCAGCCGACGGATAGCTGACGAAAGCGCACAACGCACACATGACTGCAATAACTGCCGTAATCCTGGCCATTTCAAATTTCCCCCTTGTTATATTTATTTACGGCACCGATCCTGGCATGCGCCCGTTTAACGCCGGGTTCCCGCATCCCCGGTCGCGGCGCCGATCAGCAAACGCTGTGAATCGGCGGTGAATTGGCTAACAAGCCTTGAAAATTGCGATCGCTTCCGCCGTGGACAAGGTGTGGAAAAACTGTTGGACCACCGCTGGAGAAACTGATGCATCGGCGGTGCAAACCGGCAGTGCTGGCCTGTGGAGGTCTCCTGTATGTTCCGGTGCATGACCTTGTGGAAAAGCGTTGCGTTCAGGGTCGATAACCTGTGCAAGCGCGACCGCACGCCAGCCGCGACCGCTCAATCAATCAGGGAATGAGACGATGGGTGTCCTCGACGAAATTAGGAGAGTGGTTCTTATGCTGGAAATGGGGCTGGCAAGATCAGCCATGATTGGGGTACTTCAGAGAGGCCACGGAACCGGTTCCGCCGGCCGCCGCCAGTGGTAGGTTCTCCCGATCTTACGAACTGAAACTTGCTCAAGTTTGAGCCTTCCCGCTGTTTTCTCGTGGTTCCCCAATGACCTCCACCCCTGCTACCTCCCGTGCGGCCTTCGCGGTCGGCACTGAGACCGCCGCCAAGCTAGTTGTCGATATACTTACCGAAGTCTTTCTTGAGGGGCAGGCCGCCATCGCCGCGTTTGAAGGTCCGGGCGGCCGCTGGGATGTCTCCATGCATTTTGCCGTCGCGCCGGATCAGGCGCTGGTTCGCGAACTCGTCACCAACGCCGCCGGCGCAGACATCGCCAAGAATATCGCCTTCGACACGGTCGAGGCCAAGGACTGGGTCAAGGCCACGCTCGAGGACCTCGTCCCGGTCCCGGCCGGGCGTTTCGTCGTGCACGGCCACCACGACCGCGCGCGAGTGCCATCCAACAAGATCGGCATCGAGATCGAGGCGGCGCTGGCGTTCGGCACCGGCCACCACGGCACCACGCGCGGCTGCCTGCTGCTGCTCGATCATGTCCTCAAAGCGCACCGCCCTCGGCGCGTGCTCGACCTCGGCACCGGCACCGGCGTGCTGGCGATCGCGGCGGCCAAGGCGCTGCAGGAGAACGTGCTGGCCAGCGACATCGATCCGCTCTCGGTGCGGGTTGCGCAGGAGAACGCCCGGCTGAACGTGTCAGGGCATCTGGTGCAGGCGATCCCTGCCACCGGCTTCTCGGCGCCGCAATTCGCGCAGGCCGGCCCGTTCGATCTGGTGCTGGCGAATATCCTCGCCAATCCGTTGCGGCAATTGGCAACGCCGATGGCGCGGCATCTGGCACCATCGGCGCTGGTTATCCTGTCGGGACTGCTGACGCCGCAAGCGGCTTCGGTGATCGCCGCTTATCGTGCGCGGGGCCTGGTCCCGGTGCGGCATCTGCGCATAGAAGGCTGGAGCAGCCTGTTGCTGCGCAACGCGGGCTAGAAACTCATTCAGGAGGCTCAGGGGGCTTGTAGCGGGCGATGACGCCCTTCTCTTCTTCCTGCTTTGTGCGTTTGACCCGCGCCTCGACGAACCGGTCCAGTATCTGGACGATGACGCCACGCTGCTTCTTGTTGGCGATCGGAGGGGCTGGGCCGCGGCGGACGGGCGGCAAGATCTTCTCAAACATAAAGGCAGGCATCGTGTATCCCCTCTTCGTTGAGATGAAACACTCCTGGAATTTCCCCTGGTAGCATCACGTGAACGGCTTGCCCGGCAAACCGTTCCGTCCGATCTAACGCGGACATGGATATTGAAGCACAGATTATGCCAAATTATGGCTATGTTGTGCGGACCTGCACCCAACCCCTGAGTGACCCGGCCATGTTCGAAGCCCATTTCCAGACATTCGAAGACCTCGAAAGCGGCGTGGCGCTGGCCGCACGGCTGGCCGCCTTCCGCGAGGAACTGGCGCGGCGCAAGCTGACGGGATTCGTGATTCCCCGCGCCGATCAGCAGCAAAATGAATATGTGCCGCCGTCGGAAGAACGGCTGGCCTGGCTCACCGGCTTCACCGGCTCGGCCGGCATGGCCGCCGTCCTGACCAAGGAAGCCGCTGTTTTCGTCGATGGCCGCTATACGCTGCAGGCCGCCAAGCAGGTCGACCGCAAGGCCTGGCATATCGAGCCGCTGGCCGATCCGCCGCCGGAGCACTGGCTGGCCAAACATCTTGCCGCCGGCGATCGCCTCGGTTTTGACCCATGGCTGCACACGTCGGCGGCAGCCGAGCGGCTGGCGGCGGCCTGCGCCAAGGCCGGCGCGGAGCTGGTCGCGGTGGACAGCAACCCGCTCCACGCGGTGTGGACCGAACGCCCCGCGCCGCCGCTCGGCCCGGTCGCCATTCATGGCGCGCAGTTTTCCGGCGAGATCGAAGCCGAGAAGCTCAAGCGCATCCGGCTGGAGATCGCAAAACTCGGCGTCGAGGCGCTGGTGCTGTCGGATTCGCACGCCGTGGCCTGGACCTTCAACATCCGCGGCGCCGACGTCTCGCACACGCCGCTGCCGTTGTCCTACGCGCTGGTGCCGAAGGACGGCCGTCCCACCATCTTCATCGACCACCGCAAGCTCTCGAACCTGACGCGCGACCATCTCGAACAATCCGCCGACGTCCGCGAGCCCGACGGGCTGACGCCGATGCTGACCGAACTCGCAAAAGGTGGCGCCGCGATCGCGCTCGACGGCGCCACCGCGGCCGATGCGTTGAGCCGCATGATCGCGGCGGCCGGCGGCAAGCCGGTGCGCGGCAACGATCCTGTCAGTCTCTTGAAGGCGGTGAAGAACATCACCGAGATCGAAGGCACCCGCACCGCGCATCAGCGCGACGCGGTGGCGCTGACGCGGTTTCTGGCCTGGATCGACCGCGAGGCTCCGTCGGGCGCGCTGACCGAGATCGACACCGTCGAGGCGCTGGAGACCTTCCGCCGCCAGACCTGCGCCCTGAAGGACGTTTCGTTTCCGACCATCGCCGGCACGGGGCCGAACGGCGCCATCGTGCACTACCGCGTCACCCGCAAGAGCAACCGGCGGATTTCGTCCGGCGACCTGCTGCTGATCGATTCCGGCGCGCAATATGAAGACGGCACCACCGACGTCACCCGCACCATCGCGATCGGCGAGCCGACGGACGAAATGCGCGACCGCTTCACCCGCGTGCTGCGCGGCCATATCGCGATCGCGCGCGCGGTCTTCCCCGACGGCACCACCGGCGCCCAGCTCGACAGCTTCGCGCGGCAATATCTTTGGGCGGCCGGTCTCGATTTCGAGCACGGCACCGGCCACGGCGTCGGCAGCTATCTGTCGGTGCATGAGGGCCCGGCGCGGATTTCCAAGCTCGGCACCACGCCGCTGAAACGCGGCATGATCCTGTCCAACGAACCCGGCTACTACAAGACGGACGCTTACGGCATCCGGATCGAGAATCTCGAACTGGTGGTCGGCACCGACGTTGCCGGCGCCGAAAAACCGATCAACGCGTTCGAGACGCTGACGCTGGCCCCGATCGACCGCCGCCTGATCGACGTCCATATGCTGAGCCCGACCGAACTGAAATGGCTGAACGACTACCACGAGCGCGTCAACCGCGAGGTGCGACCGCATCTCGATGACAACGCGACCAAGCTGTGGCTGGACGACGCGACGGCAGCGCTGCTGCCGCTTTAATAGTCGCTCCCAAGCCCTCCGACTGTCGTCCTCCGCGAAAGCGGGGGACCCAGTACGCCGCGCCCTCTCGATTTGAAACTCCGGCCTCTGGAATACTGGATCATCCGCTTTCGCGGATGATGACAGCTGAGTTTGTTGCACGAGACGAACATCATCATACCGCCTCCCGATCCCGGCATAGCCGCATGCCGAAACGGCCGTATTCGCCCACAGCCATCCCGCTACAGTCCAATTCACACACAACGGATCGGACCTGAATGCATGGCGTGATGGGCAAGCCGCCCGGTACTGCTGGCGACGCCGGCGGCGTCGCGACGTCGAAGATCATGCTGCTGATGCTCGTCGCGATGACGGGCGTCGCGCCGATCTCGCTGTACTTGCTGGTGCCGGCGCTGCCCGTGCTGGCGACGACGTTCGGACGCGACATTTCGATCGCGCAGATGACCGTGTCGCTGTTCATGGTCGGCATCGCCTGCTCGCAGATCATCATGGGGCCGCTGTCGGACCGTTTCGGGCGCCGCCCGGTGCTGCTGTGCGGGCTCGGTTTGATGGTCGCGGCGAGCGTAGGCTGCATCTTCGCCGAAACGCTGCCGCAACTGATCGCCGCGCGCTTTTTGCAGGCGCTTGGCGGCGCCACCGGCATGGTGGTCAGCCGCGCCATCATCCGCGATCTCTACAGCCGCGACCGCATCAGCTCCATGATCAGCCTCGTCATCGCAGTCATGATGATCGCGCAGATGCTGAGCCCGCTGACCGGCGGCCTCCTGGAAACCGCGTTCGGCTGGCGCGCGATCTTCTATCTGATCACGGCAGCATCGCTGACGATCACGGTGGGCATCGCGATCATGCTGCCGGAAACCCGCCGCGAGCGCGCCGCCGGCAGTAGCTTTCGCCGCGACATCGGCGGCCTCATCACATCGCGGGCGTTCATCGGCTACGCGCTGTGCCAGGTGCTGGCCTCGCAGATCATTTTTGCCTTCGCCGGCGGCGGGCCCTATGTCGTGGTCACCCAAATGGGCCGCACCAGCGCCGAATATGGCGCGTGGTTTGCGACAACCGGCTTCGCCTATCTGGTCGGCAACCTCTTCTGCGTGCGCTTTGCGCCGCGCTATCAGCTGGAGAAGCTGATCTGGTTCGGGCTGGCGCTGCAGCTCGGCGGCAGCCTGCTTAATCTGGTGTGGAGTCTTGCAGGCGCCAACCAGGCGCCTTCCCTCCTGTTCGGCACCCAGATGATCGTGATGGTCGCCAATGCCTTCGTGATGTCGAACTCGGCCGCCGGCGCGCTCAGCGTCCGCCCCGAAGCCGCCGGCACCGCATCCGGCGCGATGGGATTTTTGCAGATGGGGATCGGCTCGCTGGTGTCGCAGTTCGGCGCCTATCTCGGCGGCCATTCCGCCACGACGCTGCCGCTCACCGCCGCGATCTTCGCGATCTCGATCGCCTGCGCCTCGACCATGATCTTCATCGTGCCGCGCAGGAAGGTGCCGTAAGCCAGGCGGACGAGGAAGAACGGGGATGCTGTGAGACGATTCAATGAACGGCGCCCGCGTGATCTCTCGATGAAGATGCGGTAACAGAGACCGTTCGCAAAACTTCTTCCTGTGGCTATGGGTCCCGGGTCAAGCCCGGGACGACAGCGTATTTGTTTTTGCACTGTACTGAACACACCTTCGCATTCTCGCGACGCGATGCGCCCGAGGTTTGCCAGAAACTTCCCGCCCTCTCATAGAGAGGGCGCAGGGAAGACCGGGTGCGCGCTGCACCCGCGGTCTCGTGTGCGGTTAGCACAAAACAAAATGCACACGAGCATACAGGGCAGCGGAGAACACCCGACCTTCCCTGCGCAATGGCTTTACGGCTTATGCCGTGATCTCCCCGGAGACGAGTTCTTGGTTGACTCCGTCGCTGCC
>NZ_JAFCLY010000110.1:0-1105 GCF_018130185.1 Bradyrhizobium sp. AUGA SZCCT0182
ATGATGGTTCGCAGCCGGACCTCGCGTTGTGCCGGAGAGTTCAGGGCGTAGCGGTGGAAGAAGTCGTCGGTCTCAAGATACTGGACCTTGTGGCTTTGCAGGATCGCCTGATAGGCAATCGCCTTGGCGATGTGCGACTTCCCGGTGCCAGGTTTGCCAACAAGCAGAGCGTTCTCGCCAGCGGCAATGAACGCCAGGGTGTGGAGCTGGAAGCAGGTCTGACGTGGCAGTTTGGGATTGAAGGACCAGTCGAACTCGGCGAGCGTCAGCTTTTCGTCGAGCCCGGATTGCTGGTATCGCCGCTCGATAAGACGGGACTGACGACGGTCCAGTTCATCCTGCAGGATAAGGGAGAAGGTCTCGAGGAAGGGCTGGTTGGCGCCCTGCGCCTGGAGCACGCGCGTCTGCAGCGTGTCGCGGACACCCGACAGGCGCAGCTGTCGTAGGCAACGCTCAATTTCCGGCATGGTCATCATGTGGCTAGGTCTCCAGTTTAAGGTGAGAAGGTGCAGCGGGAGCGCTCGTGGCGCCGGAGTTGGCCGGGGTTGCGCAGGCGACACGAGCGCGGATTGCCGTGGCGTGATCGTCGTGAGCCTCGGCCTGCCGACCATTGTCGTCGGCGTCGCGCCGCACAGCGCGGCTGAAGAGGTCGCCGTATTCCGCGGGGGTACGGATCAGCGGATGATCCTGGGTGAGCGGCGATGCCGGCTGTGGCGTCACTCCAACCTGCTCGATCGCCTGTTCGAACAACCGCTCGACGGTCGCACGCACGTGCTTGTAGCGGTAGATGCGGTTGTCGATGGCGTGCGCGCAGGCCTGCTCGACCAGCCGCGCCGGATACTTCCGGCCCAGCCCGACAATGCCCCACATCGCGCGCTGTCCGGGGCGCCCTTCGGTGTCGAACACCTGCTGGCACAAGGCCCTGGTCTGCGGTCCGATGCGCTCGGCGCTCGCCAGCAGCACGGCGGTTTGCCGCGACGGGTTGAACGGCCGTTCGCTGGTCGGCAGGACGACAGAACCGGGGTGCGCCATCCGGGAATGAACACGCAGCAGCGCACGGGTGTGGCGATCACGGATCTCGATCGTGGTGGTGTAGATGCGCACG
>NZ_JAFCLY010000111.1:0-1103 GCF_018130185.1 Bradyrhizobium sp. AUGA SZCCT0182
CCTGTCAGGGTCACCGTCCAGCCCTCGGGCGCAACACCGATCCCGGTGCTCTCGAAACTGATCGCGTGGTTTGACATGTCATTCACTCCCATGAGGAAAAGCGTCGCCGCAATGATGGCTCCCCTGAATCTCGCCGCAGACAGCGCAGCGCGCGCAGAATCGGCGGCGGCTGATATCCGGCAGAAGCAGGCTGCAGATTGCGTTCGTTTGGGGAAAATGGAGGCATTCCGTTCCATGTGCATATCGCCTCGACGAGTCGAGTGCTGCACAGTTCTTGGACCGAAGCCTCAAGGGGAGACTGTACTTCCCCTAGGCACTTGATAATTCAACAGGGCAACAAATGCAACATCGAGCAGCGGCTCAGGCCGAATGAACAGGATCAGTTATGGACAGCAAAAGCCGTGTACATCTGCTGGCAGGTTTCGCTCTGCTGATTTCGACGCCGTGTCCGGCACAGGACTCGCTCGTTACCTATAAATCCTTGGCCCCCGTAGTCGCTCTGGAACTAGCTCAGTCGGCACTCGCGAATTGTCAGCAACGCGGTTACCAGGTCGCAGTCGCCGTGGTCGATCGTTTCGGCGTGGTCCAGGTTATTCTGCGCGATCGTTACGCCGGACCTCACACACCCGCAACTGCTTCGGGCAAGGCATGGACGGCGGCGACCTTCCGCAGCAGCACGAGCAACCTGTTCACCATCAGCCAGCCCGGCATGATGCAGGCAGGTATTCGCAATCTTCCGGGCGCGATCGTCATTGGTGGCGGACTCGTCGTCGAGGCGGGCGGGTCGCTGGTTGGTGCGATTGGCGTCTCGGGAGCGCCCGGAGGCGATGCCGACGAAGCCTGCGCCAGGGCAGGGGTAGAATCGATACAAGGGAAGCTCGATTTCTAAGTTGGGCGCTTATCGTTTGAGCAACGGCTCGCGGCATGTCTCTTCATGGCACTTTTCGGACATCGCCAATGGTCCGAATGTCCGCTTTGCGCCGATTGTGTTGAAAAACTCGGTGTTGAAGCCGACCGTGATCGCTAATTCATTCCGTCCCGTCTGGGCGGGAGATCGAATCGATGATGGGTCCGCGGCAGGTTGATCAGGCCCCGCTGTTTTA
>NZ_JAFCLY010000112.1:0-1082 GCF_018130185.1 Bradyrhizobium sp. AUGA SZCCT0182
AAGGCGGCGTGGTCAAACTCGCTGCCCGCGGCTTCTGGTATGGCGATGGTTCCGATTGTTTTCAGCGGCATGTCGACCTCACGATGAAAGCCTCAATCCGACTAGCCCTTCGTACTGGCAGTCTTGTCGAGTGCAGCGCGAAGTCCGCGGGCAAGTTTCAACGCGTCGTCATTGGCCCAGAAATGAAGGAAGAACAGCCGCGGCTGTTCGTCCAGCATATGGCTGTGGACGGCGGTTACGTCGATGCCGTTCGATCGCAATGCCCTGATCACCGGATTCACCTCGTCACCGGAGAGGACGAAATCGCCGGTGATTGCGGCCTTGCCGCTGCCGGTGGGCTGAAAGCCGATGGCTATCGCCACGCCCATCGGCCCGACCGGACTCAACTGCATGCCGTTTTCCGTCACCGGATCGCGGCGCGGCACGGCGAATTGATAGACGCCGCCGTTCGGCTGTCCCTTGACGCCAATGATCTGATCTAACTGTGCCGTATCGAGTTCGACCGCTGGTGGAGGCGCTGCGGCAGGCGTCGCGAGCGGGGTCTTGCTCGCCGCCAGAGCATCGCGAATGACGCTAGCCATCTTTTCGGGATCGCCGTGGCCTCCGACATGCATGTAGAACGTGGCCGGGCTGGCGCGCAGCAGGTGATTGTGGACGGCAGTGATCTCAAGCCCACCTTCAATCATCTTGAGCATGACCGGATTGATTTCAGTCTCCAGCAGCACGAGGTCGCCCATCACCATGGCCTCCCCGTGCATTGGCTTGAACGCGACCCAGCCGCCGAGCGCCAGAGCCGGTTTGATGGTGACGCCGTCGAGGGTCACGGTCAGATCGGTGCGGGGAAAGCCGTAGCGGTGCACGTCACCCGAAATCGCGGGCTTTCTTCCGAACGTGTCATCGACCTTTTTCCAGTTGATTTCCTGGGCGGTCGCTGCGTTCGTGAGGGAGGCTGCGAAGATCGAAGCCACGAGCCAAAGTTTGAGACCCATCTATCTCTCCTTCGGATTTGAGGGGATGTCGGACTGCGGAATAATATCTGACAGGAGAATTTCGGTTTCGAATCCCATCGCGCGTAACGCAAT
>NZ_JAFCLY010000113.1:0-1039 GCF_018130185.1 Bradyrhizobium sp. AUGA SZCCT0182
AGTATATTCACCTTCATCCATCCACGGAGATCGATATGCATCGTGTCGCTCCGATGCTGACGTTACTCACTGCCGCTGTATTCCTTGCTTTTTTGGAGCCAGTCCCCCGTGGGTCGGTCAAAATCCCCCGGGTATGGTCACTTGAAACTCCCCCACCTGATGATCGCCGTCAGCGCCGCTGAACAGCAGTAGCCGGTCAGGCAGGACGTTTATGTTCGACCCCTTTAGCCAGCAAGGGGCCGGGGAGTTGAACGTCTTGAAGCGACATCTGCAAAGCACCGTACTTACATTACTTGATCGCAACACCAGCCAGCGCGAGATTCACCGGCTGACGGGTGTCGATCGCAAGACGATCCGGCGTTATCAGGCGCTGCGGGCCGGTGCGGAGGCAAATTCCCCCGGGGAAGTGACCACCGGCTCGGTGAGCGCGGACGGCCAAATTCCTCCACCCCGACCACCGGCTTTTGGGACATCGGAAGCGACGGTCACCAGCAGCCTGGCCCGTTCGGCTTGCGAAGCGCATCGGACGTGGATCGAAGAACAGGTCCGGCTGAAGCGGAACGCGCAGGCGATTTACCAGGACCTGGTTGATCAATTTGGCTTTCCGTCCAGCTACCAGAGTGTCAAGCGGTTTGTGCGCCGGTTGCGGCACGCTGATCCTGAGCAGTTTGATCGTCTTGAGTTCCTCCCCGGCGAGGAAGCTCAGGTCGACTATGGCGAGGGCGCGCCGACGGTTGATCCGAAGAGCGGGCGGTACCGTCGTCCCCGCCTGTTCGTGATGACGCTACGCTACTCGCGGCGCAGCTTCCGGCGGGTAGTCTGGAAGTCCAGCCAACAAGTCTGGGCGCAGCTCCACGAAGAGGCGTTCCGGTATTTTGGCGGGGTCCCCAGCTATGTCGTGCTCGACAACCTGAAGGAAGGCGTCCTCAAGCCGGATTTGTACGAGCCCCAGCTCAACCCGATTTACAGCGCGATGCTGGCTCATTACGCCGTGGTCGCCGATCCCGCGCGCGTGGCCGATCCAAATCGGAAAGGATGC
>NZ_JAFCLY010000114.1:0-1033 GCF_018130185.1 Bradyrhizobium sp. AUGA SZCCT0182
TAGCCTGCTTGAATCCGTCACGGCTCGCGATATTTTCGCCCGCGGCGAGCGGTACGCCCGCGCCCTTCCCTAAGGCCCGCCACTCCTTCCATGGCCGGTCGGCACGGATCGGCTCCTCCAGCCAGGCGAGATTGAACTCGGCCAACCCGGGCACGATCTCCAGTGCCTGGTCGATCGACCAGCCCTGATTGGCATCGGCGGCCAGCATGCCGTTGCCGACGAGGTCGCGAAGCGATGCGAGGTTGGCGCGGTCGGCCCCCGGCTCGAAGCCAACCTTCAATTTTAGCGCGCGATGTCCGCGAGCCAGCGCTGCTTCCGCTATCTGCCGCGAACCGGTCGGATTGATGCCGCTGGCATAGACCCTGATCGTTTGGCGGGCGCCGCCGAGGAGCTTCCATAGCGCTGTCTTTCGGCGCCGTGCATGGAGATCCCATATGGCGAGGTCGATGCCCGCGATCGCCTGTGCGAATGGTCCAGGCTCCCCGCATTGCAGGGCGAGCACGCTTGTACCCTGTGTGACTTTCTCGAATACCTGCGACGGCTCCCCGACCGCAAATCCCGCGACCGCGGGAGCCAACACCTCATTCACAAGTCGCGTGCGATGTTCGGCGCCGGTCGATGGAAAGTTCGACCACACCTCTCCCCAGCCCACATTCCCGTCGGTGTCTTCCAGACGCACGAACACCGCCGGCCGGTTCAGCATTCGGCCGAACGAGGTGACGACCGGCGTCGACAGCGGATAGCGATAGCAAAACGCCTGGACGCTACGGACTGTGAAGTTCGGCGATGTCATTTCAAGAACCCGGAGCACGGCGCAACGTCGCCGCCTCTTGTATGGTCATCCTATTTATAATATGACCTACCTTACATCAACTGCAATTGCAGCCGGAAGCCTCAAAATGAACGGAAGTGTCGCAAGACGCTTTTTACTAGGACTTGCGCCGTGGGTCGGCGCAATCCTGTTGTGGTACGCCGTGCGCTGGAGCGGATTCGTCAATGTTTCCCTGATCCCGTCGCCGCATCAGGTTGCGGC